>NZ_JAMOIT010000016.1:17356-137479 GCF_023656375.1 Paenarthrobacter sp. TYUT067 | reverse complement strand
CCCCCTACTGTGACGCGCCCATCCGGCACATCGACCATGTGGTCCCCTGGCGCTCCGGCGGAACCACCACACCTAACAACGGCGCAGGACTCTGCGAAGCCTGCAACCACACCAAAGAAAACCCCGGCTGGAACAGCAAGAGGGTGACCGGGGACAAACAAGGCGGCCACACGCTCCAGATCAGCACACCCACAGGCCACGCCTATGTATCCAAGGCACCTCCACTGCCGGGGCATGTCCGCGCCCAGCCGTTACAATCCGCGCCACCTGTAGCAATGTCGAATGAGTGTGCTGTGGATGTGGCTCGCTCGTCGTCGGGTCAGCAGTCGGAACCTTTGCCTGCTGAAGGCGCGGAATGTGGATCCAGCGGCCAGCTGAAACCGCGCATGGCGGGAATCTAACCTTGGGCCAGCGTCTAAGCAGCCACGGTGGGCAGGGTTAGAATCTCGGCGCCGTCTTCGGTGATGGCGATGGTGTGCTCGCTGTGGGCAGTGCGGCAACCGGTCGCACTGCGGAGCGTCCAGCCATCGGCGTCGGTGACCAGTTGGGAGGTGTTGGCCATCACCCAGGGCTCCAAGGCCAGTAGGAGTCCTGGCCGTAGCTTGTACCCTCGGCCGGGGCGGCCCATGTTCGGAACGTGCGGCTCCTGGTGCATGGTTGAGCCGATGCCGTGGCCTCCGAACTCGGTGTTGACGGGGTATCCGGCTTCGCTGAGGACTGAGCCGATGGCATAGGAGAGGTCGCCGATTCGAGCGCCCGTCCGGGCGGCCTCAATGCCTGCGCGCAAGGCACGTTCGGTTGCTTCGATCATGGCCACACTCTCAGCCGGCCTGGACTCGCCAACGATGAAGCTGATGGCAGAGTCGGCCGCGATTCCGTCCTTCAAAACTGCCAGATCCAGGGTCAGGAGGTCGCCCTCGGCCAGGTTGTAATCCGTGGGTAACCCGTGCAGGACGGCATCATTGACGCCAGTGCAGATGTAGTGCCCGAATGGTCCGCGACCGAAGGATGGGGCGTAGTCCACATAGCAGGAGACGGCCCCGGCCTCGAGGATCATGCTCTTGGCCCACCTGTCAATGTCCAGGAGATTCGTTCCTACCGTTGCGCGGCCCTTCAGCGTGTGCAAAATGTTGGCGACCAGAGCGCCGGCTTCCTTGGCGCGGCCTAGTTCTGAGTGGCTCAGGATCTCGATCATGCGGGACCTTTCATGTAGCAACCAATAACTATCCCGGCCATATTATCCCGGTATTACAATTGGATCCATGGTCAGGTTGCCGCTTACACCCGCAGAGGCCGAGCGCGGACAACGCCTCGGAGCTCTCTTGCGTCGTGCGCGGGGTGAACGCTCCATGCTGGAGACGGCTCTGGATGCTCGAGTGTCGCCCGAAACGCTTCGAAAGATCGAATCAGGGCGGGTTGCGACGCCCGCGTTCCCCACTGTTGCTGCGATCGCCGAGGTTCTGGGACTATCCCTCGATGAGGTCTGGGCGGAGATCAATCAGCAGGAGCGTGACATTGAGCCGGGCAGCCCACGTCGGAGCGCGCGCGAATGGTTGGCCTCGTAGCCTGAGTGCTGAGCTGCCAGTGTTGCGCGCCTCAGCGCTTGGGCCGTGCCCGGACGTGGAGCCGTTCGCCCTGCTGCCCGAAGAGAGTGAGAAGCTCCACCGGCTCTTTGGTGGCGCTGGCAAACCAGTGTGGTGTGCGGGTATCAAATTCCGCCACCTCGCCCGGTTTCAGGACAAAGTCGTTCTCGCCTAGGACCAATCTGAGCTTGCCGTTGAGGATATATACCCAGTCGTAGCCCTCATGTGATTGCGGTGTGGGAGTCTCCTTGCCCGTGCCACCCCTGAGGACCATCTTGAAGGCCTGGATGCCGCCAGGGCGTCGCGTGAGAGGAACGGCCGTTCCCCACTCGTGAACGTGCGGCTTGAGATGAATGCGGGGATCGCCCGTTTCCGGAGCGTCGATGAGTTCTTCCAATGGGACCTGATACAGCCGCGCAATGGGGAGAAGAAGCTCCAAGGTCGGTTTGCGTTGACCTGACTCAAGCCGGGAGAGCGTGCTCACGGAGATGCCTGTTACTTCCGAAGCTTCAGTAAGGGTCACGTTGCGTTGGGTCCTCATCGCGCGCAGGCGAGGGCCGACGGCGTCGAGCATGATGCTGAAATCGGTAGTCATGTTCCCCAGTTTGCCATATTGGCAAACTTCCTTGCTGTTTCTTGCCTTCTGGCAAACCATGGAAGAAGCGGCGCAGGGCCGCTGGATACGTGGAGGCACTTGTGGGTACGGAAATCGAGAACATCGGAACGGTGGACGAGTATGACGTCGTAGTGGTGGGAGGTGGCGCGGCTGGCTTGAGTGCCGCGCTGACGCTCGGCAGGGCCTTACGGTCCGTCCTCGTCATCGACGCCGGCGAGCCGCGAAATGCTCCCGCGGCCGGGGTGCACGGATTCCTGTCGCGGGACGGAATCAATCCCAAGGAACTGCTGGAACTCGGACGCGCGGAGGCGATCCAGTACGGAGTGGACATCGTGTCCGGCATCGTAGTCGGGGCAAGCTCGACGGCCGGCCCTGCGAACGGATCCGAACCCACCTTCGAGGTGGATCTGGCAGACGGACGAACGGTGAGAGCCCGCCGTTTGCTGGTCACCACCGGACTGGTGGACATACTCCCGGACGTGCAAGGCCTTCGTGGGCGGTGGGGCAAAGATGTCCTGCACTGCCCCTATTGCCACGGCTGGGAAGTCCGGAACAAAGCGATCGGGATCCTGGGGTCAGGGCCGATGGCATTGCACCAGGCGTTGCTGTTCCGCCAATGGAGTTCCAACATCACCTTGTTCCTCAATGACGTGGTGGAGCCGACGGAAGAACAATGGGAGCAGTTGGCTGCCCGTTCCATCACCGTAGTGGACGGCAAAGTCCAGGCCCTCCAAGTAACTGACGACGCTTTGGCGGGTGTCATCCTGGCATCGGGAACCACCATCCCAGTGGAAGCTGTAGTCACCGCCCCACGGTTGGAGGCCAGGTCTGCCGTGCTGGAATCCTTGGGTGTCCCCACGGTGGAGCACCCCATGAGGGTGGGAAGCCACGTAGAGGTCAATCCAATGGGTGGTGCCACGTCAGTGCCGGGTGTCTACGCTGCAGGAAACGTCACCGACCTCATGGGCCAGGTGATGGCCTCTGCAGCCGCAGGTGTCATGTCAGGAGCCGCAATCAACGCAGATCTCATGATGGAGGAGACCAATCGGGCTGTTGAGGATGCGCGCAAGTCGGCTGTATCCCGCTGATAGGAATCCCGGACCGAATCGAAATTCGACAAGGAAAGGCGCTGCGCATGCAGCGCCTTTCCTTGTGCGAGTGGGCCCGTAGTAAGGCTCCGGCACCCTAGGATGTAGACGTCAGGAATTCCCGGGCAGCCGTCACCAGCGCTTCGGTTCCGCGAGCCAGCGTCGGCTCAATGACGGGAGCAAAGTACGGCGAGTGATTAGAGGGAATGTCCTCCGGAAGCCGACCTGTTGTGGCGAACTCCTTGAACAGGGCAGGTTCGGCGCCACCCAGGAACCAGAAAACCAGGGGAGCTCCGGCGGCCTTCGCCAGGGCTCCAACGTCTTCGCTTCCGGACACCGGGCCAGGGTCCATGATCTGTGCCTCGCCGAACTTTGCTTTGAAGGCAGCGGACACCCTGCCGGTCGCAGCTTGGTCGTTGACGGTCAGCGGGAAATGCTCTTCAAACTTGATCTCAGGGTCCTTGGGCGCGCCTGAAGCTGTGGATTCACTCTTGGCAATGCGCTCAATGGAACCGAGGATCTTGTCCCTGGTGGCATCGCTGAAGGTGCGGACGCTCAGGCCTAGAGTTGCTGTTTCGGGGATGATGTTGTTCTTGGTTCCTGAATGAATCTGCCCAACAGTCACCACCGCGGAGTCACTGGCGGCGAGCTCACGCGACACAATGCCCTGCAACCGCACGGTGGTTGCAGCTGCCATCAGCACCGGGTCAACAGTGGTCTCCGGACGCGATCCGTGGCCACCTCGTCCGTGCAGGGTGATGTTGAGGGAATCGGCGGACGCCATGGTGACGCCGGGCCGGATGCCGAACCAGCCGGCGGGGAACGGGGCAACATGTTGGCCCAAGACGATATCTGGTTTCGGCACCACGTTATACAGCCCGTCGGCAACCATGGTTGCTGCCCCGCCGCCCCATTCCTCGGCCGGCTGGAAGAGGGCGATCAGGGTGCCCTGCCACTCATCACGCCGGCCCGCCAGAACCTCCGCCGCGCCTACTAGGCAGCTCACATGCACGTCATGGCCGCAGGCGTGCATGACAGGCATGTCTTTGCCCTCATGATCAACACCCATCGCAGTGCTTGCGTAGTCCAAACCCGTTGTTTCCTTGACCGGCAACGCATCCATGTCAGCCCGGAGCATCACCACCGGCCCGGGCCCATTGTCCAGAACACCAACAACGCCGGTCTTTCCGATATTGCGATGAACGGTGAAGCCAAGATCTTCAAGATGTCCCGCAGCGATCCCGGCTGTTCGGGTCTCCTGAAAGGACAGTTCGGGGTTGGCGTGCAGGTCTTTGTAAAGCTCTTCGAGGTCAATGGTCATGAGTTTGCCCTTTTCGTTCGACGCCATAGTTTGGCCAGTGTATCCAGCCCATAAATGCAAAGTCTGGGAAGCCCCGGCACACTGGAGGGCATGAACCATTCCGAATCAGTCACCACACAGCTGTCCACTGTTGAGGAGTGGACCAAGGCGCTGGCAGAATCCAGCGGGTCCCCGGGAGGCGGTGCTGGAACCGGGGTGATGCTCTCCATCGCGGCGTCGTTGACGTCCATGGTGGCCGGATATACCGAGCCGGAAAAGTCGCAGCACCAACAGCTCGACGGCATTCACTCCCGTGCCCTCAAACTCCGGCAAACTGCCCTGCAACTAGCCGATGACGACGCTTCCGCTTCCAATGCCTTCGGCGCCGCTTTCCGCCTGGATCCCGGACCTGAACGCGAGAAGGCCATCCATCAAGCCTCCGTCGATGCCGCTAAGGCATCCGCGGTGCTCGGGGAGCGGGCCATTGATGCCATTGAAGACCTCGGGTGGCTCGCCGCCAACGGAAATCCTGCGCTGATCGCCGACGTCGTAGTGGGTTTCGGGGCACTCCGGGCAGCCATAGCCGGGGCCCGAACCAACGTAAGCTTCGACCTCGCATCCCTGACCTCCGCCGGCGCCACGCTGCAGGAAGTCAGGGAACAACACCCGGAGTTGTGGAACACAGTCAGCCAGCTCAGCGAAGCCCTCGACAGAATCGACCAACTGACTGCCGGCGTCGACAAGAAAGCGGCGCCGACCGAAGCCTTGTGAGGCCCGGTTTGCATGGCAAGTCCCTACGGAACCATGCAGAGCGGGCCTCACAACGGCATTACTGCGCCTTCGGCGCTCTGCCTATTACTGCGCCTTCGGCACACGCCGGAGCACGACGGCGGCGAGCACTGCCGCGCCAGCCATCAGTACCAGCCCAATCGCCGCAGTGATGTGGACGCCGGACTCGAAAGCTGTCCGGGCGGCATGTGTGAGCGCCTCCGACAATGGAGCCGGAAGAGCGCCCGCCGCATCAACAGCACCGGCGAGGGTTTCACCGGAATTCCCGGCGGCCTGCTCGGAGATGCCGTCCGGCATGATCAGGTTGTGCTGGTAGGACGCCGTGAGGATGGAGCCAAGTACTGCCGTTCCCAGGAGCGACCCCAGCTCGTAGCCGGTCTCGGAGATGGCCGAGGCGGCGCCGGATTTGTCGGCCGGCACCGATGCCAGGATGAGGTCATTTGAGATCGTCTCCGCCGCGCCAACCCCCACGGCCAACACGGTGAGCGCCGACAACAGGAACACGGGGCCGCTGCCGTGATCGCCCACTACGACGATCAGATAACCCACAGCGCTGAGCGTCAGGCCTGCGGCCACAACGAACCCTGGCCGCACGCGCTTGACCAATGGCACCACCAGTAGTCCGGCGATGACCGTGGCCAGGAGGGCGGGAATCATGGCGATACCGGCCTCCATAGGGGACTGGCCCTCAACAAGTTGCAAGTGCTGTGCGAAGAAGTAGATGAAACCCGTCATGGAGAACAGGGACAGCACGTTCGCCACGATGGCCGTGCTGAACACCTTGTTCTTGAACAAGGCAACATCCAACATGGGGTTCTCGATCCGCTGCTGGCGACGCACGAACAGAATGCCCATCACCACGCCAAAGCCCATGAAGGCTGCTGCGGAGGCTCCGAAACCGTGAACCGCAAATTCCTTGATCCCGTATACGAACGGCGCCATGGTGACCACGGAGAGGAGAATACTGCGCACATCCACACGTCCAGGGTTGGAGTCCATGGACTCCGGAATCAGGACCCGGCCGAAAGCCAGCAGGGGGAGAAGTAGGAATGCTGCAACCAGGAAGACGGCGCCCCACCAGAAGTGCTCCACCAGCCAGCCGCCAAAGATCGGGCCAAGGGCGGCGCCACCGGAGAACCCGGCTGCCCAGACAGCGATCGCCAAGCGGCGACGGTTGGGGTCGGTGAAGATGTTCCGGATCAAGGACAACGTGGACGGCATCAACATGGCGCCGAAGACACCAAGACCGGCGCGCCCGGCGATCAGCCATTCAGCGGACGGCGCGAATGCTGTAGCAGCCGACACCGCCGCGAAGCCCGTGCTGCCGATCAGCAGCAGCCGCCGTCGTCCGATCCTGTCGCCCAAGTTGCCCATGGAGACGAGCAGTGCTGCGAGGACCAGCGGGTACGCATCAACAATCCACAGCAACTGCACGCCACCGACATTCAGGGAGCGGGCAATCTCCGGCAAGGCAAAGGTGAGCGCGGTGTTGTCGACGGCCACCAGCAGCACCGGAAACATCAGGAGTGCCAAGGCCGTCCAGTCGCGCCACGGTGCCGCTTGGCCCTTGACGGGGTGAGCGGAACGGGGTGCTTGGGTTGAGGACGGCGAGAACATGGATTCAACTATACCGTCCAGACGGTACAGTTTCAACTATAGCCCCCATGAACCTTTAGGGAATGATGGATACATGCCACGAAAACCAATTGCCCGGGACGCCGTCCTGGATGCCTTTGAAGCCCTCCTCATAGAAGTAGGGGAGCGGGCTGCCACACTAGACGCCGTCGCCAAGCGCGCAGGGGTGTCCAAAGGCGGACTGCTCTACCACTTCCCCAACAAGGAAGCGCTGATTACGGCCCTTTTGGAGCGCCTGGACCTGCTGGCCGATGAAGATACTGAACTCATGAAGGCGGCGCCGGATGGTTCAGCGGCATACTTCATCAGGTCCTCTCTCTGGGCAGATACGCCCATGGACCGGGCATTCGTCGCCGCTACCAGGCTGGCTGAGGTGGCTCACGAGGAAACCCGCCGCAGGTTTGCCGCAATTCAACAGCGGTGGCTTGACGTGCTGGCAGAAGACGTCGGACCCGAGGTTGCCAAGGCTGTCAGCTATATGGGCGACGGACTCTATTTCAACGCGATCTTTGAAGGCGGCCAGGAGGGCGGCAATGCCGGGCGGGAGGCCGACGTCGAAATCCTTCTGGGGGTCCTTGAACGCCTGCGGAAGTAGCAGCTCATCCATTTGCTGCTGAGGCCCGAGCGTAGGACAATTAACTCTTGTGGCGTGCCCTACATGGTGCCCATACACAATTGAACATGCCTTTGATCTGCGGCGGGAGAGTCCTGCAGGCAAGTGATGCAGGCGCCGTAGGAGCAAACCCTCCCCAGGAATCTCTCAGGCCCACGCACCGCCGCGGCGAGGCAACTCTGGAAAGCAGCAGGTACTCAGCCTATCCACGGGCGAACGGGTATTGTGCTCACCGACGGTGCAAGCGATGGTTGTTCACGCAACGCGCGGAAACTCTCAGGTCCAATACAGAGCGGGGAGGAACCCAGCCGCTGTGGCGTACCCAAACGCCGCCCAAGTAATGGAGTTCCTTCGTGACGGTTAGTTCTGCCTCCACCACCTTCGTCGATCGGCATATCGGCGCCCGCCGCCAGGCCGACATTGAGACCATGCTCAAGTCCATCGGCTACGACACCGTCGATTCGCTGGTCGACACCGCCGTCCCGAACGATATCCGCCAGGATGTTGCGCTCACCCTGCAAAACGCCCTGAGCGAAGTTGAGGTTCTTGCCGAGCTCCGCAAGCTCGCCTCCAAGAACAAGACTGCCGTTCAGATGATCGGCCAGGGCTACTACGACACCGTGACGCCGCCGGTGATCCGCCGCAACATCCTGGAATCTCCGGCTTGGTACACCGCCTACACCCCCTACCAGCCGGAAATCTCGCAGGGCCGCCTCGAAGCGCTCCTCAACTTCCAGACCATGGTCCAGGACCTGGTTGGCCTGCCGATCGCCAACGCCTCCCTGCTGGACGAAGCAACTGCCGTGGCCGAGGCCGTCCTGATGATGCGCCGCGCCAACAAGAACAAAGCTGCCCAGGATGGCAAGACCGTCCTTGACGCCGACTGCCTGCCGCAGACCATCGCGATCGTGAAGGGCCGCGCGGAAGCGCTTGGCTTCGAGGTTGAGGTGGCCGATCTGTCCCTGGGCCTCCCGGAAGGCACCATTAACGGCGTCGTCCTGCAGCAGCCCGGTGTCTCCGGCCGCGTGTTCGACCACTCCGCCGTCATCGCCGCAGCCAAAGAACGCGGCGCACTGGTCACCGTGGCTGCAGATCTTCTGTCCCTGACGCTCATCACCCCTCCGGGTGAGCAGGGCGCCGACATCGCCGTTGGTTCCGCGCAGCGACTGGGCGTTCCGCTGTTCTTCGGCGGCCCGCATGCTGCGTACATGGCCGTCCAGAAGGGGCTGGAGCGTTCCATGCCCGGCCGTCTGGTTGGCGTTTCCAAGGACGACGCCGGCGTCCCCGCCTACCGCTTGGCGCTGCAGACCCGAGAGCAGCACATCCGCCGCGAGAAGGCCACCTCCAACATCTGTACTGCGCAGGCGCTCCTGGCCATCGTCGCGTCGATGTACGCCGTTTACCACGGCCCTGAAGGCCTGAAAGCGATCGCGGAGACCGCGCACGGTCACGCCCGTACCCTTGCAGCGTCCCTGAAGGCGGCCGGCGTCGAGGTCCTCCACGGTTCCTTCTTCGACACCATCACCGTCCACGTCCCCGGTAAGGCTGCGGAGATCGTGGCCGCCGCTGAGGCCAAGGGCATCAACCTCCGCGGCGTTGACGCTGATTTGGTGGGCATCTCTGTAGACGAGACCACTACATCTGAGATTGTCGGCGGTCTCCTTGAAGTCTTTGGTGCTTCGGTAACCGAAACCGCTGAAGGCTTCGCCCTGGAATCCTCCGTGGAGCGCACCAGCGATTTCATGCAGCACCCGGTGTTCAACACGCACCGCTCCGAAACCCAGCTCCTGCGCTACATCCGCAAGCTCTCTGACCGCGACCTCGCGCTGGACCGCACCATGATTCCGCTGGGCTCCTGCACCATGAAGCTCAACGCTACGGCAGAGATGGAAGCCATCTCCTGGCCGGAATTCGCCTCCATCCACCCGTTCGCACCGGACTCCCACACCGAGGGCTGGCGTGAACTCATCGGCGACCTCGAAGCCCAGCTGACCGAGATCACCGGCTACGACCAGGTTTCCATCCAGCCCAACGCCGGTTCTCAGGGCGAGCTCGCGGGCCTGCTGGCGATCCGCGGCTACCACCTGTCCAACGGCGATGATCAGCGCAACGTGTGCCTCATTCCTGCTTCCGCGCACGGCACCAACGCTGCCTCGGCAGTGCTCGCCGGCATGAAGGTAGTGGTTGTTGCCACCGCTCCGGATGGCACCATCGATCACGTTGACCTCAAGAACAAGATCGAAGCTAACCGCGACGCTCTCTCCGCCATCATGATCACTTACCCGTCCACGCACGGTGTGTACGACGCCGACGTCCGCGAAGTCTGCGACGCCATCCACGAGGCCGGCGGCCAGGTGTACATCGACGGCGCCAACCTCAACGCGCTGGTTGGCTTGGCCCAGCCGGGCAAGTTCGGCGGCGACGTGTCCCACCTGAACCTGCACAAGACCTTCTGCATCCCGCACGGTGGTGGTGGACCGGGCGTTGGCCCGGTAGCGGCGAAGGCACACCTGGCGCCGTTCATGCCCGGTGATGCCGCGTCTTGGACTGAGGGCAACGACGTCCCGATTTCCGCATCCCGTTTCGGTTCTGCCGGCGTTCTGCCGATTTCCTGGGCGTACGTGAAGCTCATGGGCGGCCAGGGTCTCACCGAAGCCACCAAGTCCGCGTTGCTCGCTGCGAACTACATCGCTTCACGCCTCAACGAGTACTTCCCGGTCCTCTACACCGGCGAAGGCGGACTTGTTGCCCACGAGTGCATCCTCGACCTCCGTGAACTGACAGCCAAGACCGGCGTCACCGCTGAGGACGTTGCCAAGCGCCTCATCGACTTCGGCTTCCACGCACCCACCCTGGCCTTCCCGGTAGCGGGAACGCTCATGGTGGAGCCCACCGAGTCCGAGGACCTTGCGGAGATCGACCGCTTCATCGAAGCCATGATCGCCATCCGTGCCGAGATCGACCAGGTTGCCCACGGCGACTTCTCCGTGCAGGATTCCCCGCTCCGCCGCGCACCCCACACGGCTGCCGCCGTCGTAAGTTCCGATTGGGACCGTTCCTACCCGCGTGAGCAGGCCGCCTTCCCGGTCCACCACCTGAAGCAGGACAAATACTTCCCGCCGGTGGGTCGCATCGACGGCGCAGCTGGCGACCGCAATCTGGTCTGCTCCTGCCCGCCAATCGAAGACTTCGAAAACTAAGGGGTTCCGGAAAATGACTGAGAAATACACAGCCCTTTACGAAGAGCACAAGAAGCTCGGCGCGTCCTTCACCGACTTCGGGGGCTGGCAGATGCCCCTCAAGTACTCGTCCGAACTGGCCGAGCACCACGCCGTCCGCAAGGCCGCAGGCCTGTTCGACCTCTCCCACATGGGCGAAGTCTGGGTCACCGGTCCCGAGGCCGCCGCGTTCCTGGACTACGCCTTGGTAGGCAAGATCTCCGCCATGGCCGTCGGCAAGGCCAAGTACACGCTGATCTGCCAGGAAGACGGCGGCATCATCGATGACCTGATCGTCTACCGCCGGGCCTCTACCGAAGAAGGCTCGGACAAATTCCTGGTGGTACCGAACGCAGGCAACGCTGCGGTTGTGGCGTCCGCGCTGCAGGAGCGCGCCGCCGGTTTTGACGTCGTAGTTGAAGACGCCTCCGCTGAGACCTCGCTGATTGCCGTGCAGGGTCCCCTCGCCGAAGCCATCCTGCTCCGCCTGGTGCCCGCCGAACAGCACGCACTGGTCACCGAACTCAAGTACTACGCGGCGGTGGAAGTACCGTTCACGTTCGACGGCGGCACGCAAGACCTGCTGCTCGCCCGCACCGGATACACCGGCGAAGACGGCTTTGAGATCTTTGTGGCCAACGAATCAGCTGCCGCACTGTGGCAGGCGATTGCGGCTGCCGCGAATGAAGGCGAACTCACCCCAGCCGGCCTCGCCTCCCGCGATTCCCTGCGTCTCGAAGCCGGAATGCCCCTCTATGGCAACGAGCTCTCCCGTGAAGGCAACCCCTTCGCAGCAGGACTCGGTCCCGTAGTGGCATTGTCCAAGGAAGGCGACTTCGTCGGCAAGGACGCACTGGCTGCACTGAAGGCCGACGGCGCCGGCTCCACCAGCGGACGGAAACTCGTTGGCCTGAAGGGCCTCGGTCGCCGTGCCGGACGCAGTCACTACCCGGTCCTCAAGGACGGCGCAGTGATTGGCGAAGTCACCTCCGGCCAGCCCAGCCCCACGCTCGGCTACCCGGTAGCGTTGGCGTATGTCGACGTCGCTTTTGCTGAGCCGGGCACCGCGCTGGATATTGACCTGCGCGGTAAGAGTGAGCCGTTCGAAGTCGTCGCACTGCCGTTCTACAAGCGGGTTCGCTGAATCAGTCGCCTTCGGCCGGCGGGTCCGACCTCCTCTGCATGCTCGGTCGCATGTGCGCCCGCTGAGCGGACGCGATGCTCCACGGGGGCCACGCCGTCCGGGTTCCCTGGCCGAGCTTGCGAGGCGAGGGGGACGGTGGGGAGCATGCTGCCGGAGGCCGGACTCGCGTGGCCGTGCGGTGGGGGAGCGGATTCCGGAAGCGTGCGTCAAAGCGACGAAGGAGCAGCACGCGGAGGAATTCGGTGCCACACCGCCAGGCCAACCACTCAGACGGCCCACACGCGACACAATTAGATGTAGCCACTACACGTAAAGGAAACAGAATGCCCAAAGTAGCGCCCGAACTTCAGTACTCCGACGAGCACGAGTGGGTTTCACGCGGAGACGGGAACTCCGTGTCCGTTGGTATCTCCGAGGTTGCCACCGACGCACTGGGTGACATCGTGTACGTCGACCTCCCCGAGGTTGGTTCCTCTGTAACTGCTGGCGAGACCTGTGGCGAAGTTGAGTCCACCAAGTCCGTCTCTGACCTGTACTCGCCGGTCACCGGTGAGGTCACCGAGATCAACGACGCCGTTGTATCCGACCCCGCCCTGATCAACAACGATCCCTACGGCGCCGGTTGGTTGTTCAAGGTCGCCGCTGAGTCCGAGGGCCCGCTGCTCTCGGCTGAGGAATACGCCTCCAAGAATGGCGGAGACCTCTCCTAACTCCCACCCCGACCGAGTCCGATTCGGGGGTTCGCTGCGGGCTGTGCCGTGCGCACGGCATGTTCTGCAGCTAGACCCCGAATTGGGCGCCGGGCTGACCGGCACACGGGGGGCGGCCCTCCGGTAGGACCATCTGCCGGACCGTTTTCAAGCTTTGTTAAGGAATCCCGACCATGGCTGTTGGCGTTTTCGATCTGTTTACTGTGGGTATTGGCCCGTCGAGTTCTCATACTGTGGGGCCGATGCGGGCCGGGGCGGTGTTTGCCCGGGAGCTCAAGGACGCTGGTGTCCTGGGTTCGGTGGCTTCGCTGCGGGTTGATTTGTATGGTTCGTTGGCTGCGACGGGCCGGGGGCATGGGACCATGACGGCTACGTTGCTGGGTTTGGAGGGTTATCACCCTGAGCTGATCCTGCCGGACGAGGTTGAGGAACGGCTCGCTGCGATCGCCGAGACGGGTGTGCTGAATCTGGCTGGTGCTTCGGGTGGGGGTGTGGAGTTGCCGTATGCGGTGGAGGATATGGTTCTTCATCCGTTGACGGTGTTGCCGCGGCATACGAATGGGATGAAGTTTCAGGTCTCTGATGCTGAGGGGAACGTGGTGCGGGAGGCGACGTTCTTTTCGGTGGGTGGTGGGTTCATTGTCCGGGAGGGTGAGGAAGACGCGGCTCTGGAGGATCTTGAGGAGTCGAAGAAGGAGTTGCCGTTGCCGTTTAGGACGGCGGCGGAGTTGATGGGCCGGTGTTCGTCCAAGGGGTTGGGCATTAGCGACATCATGTTCATCAATGAGCGTGCCAGCAGGTCTGAGGAGGAGATCCGTGAGGGTCTTCTGCATATCTGGTCCGTGATGGAGGCCTGTGTTGAAACGTCGTTGAAGCGTGAGGGTGTGTTGCCCGGGGGTTTGAAGGTTCGTCGTCGTTCTCCTGATTGGTTGGAGCGGCTCCTGAAGGAGGACAAGGACCGGAATGATCCGAAGTATTGGCAGGAGTGGGTGAACCTGATCGCGTTGGCGGTCAATGAGGAGAACGCTTCCGGTGGCCGGGTGGTAACGGCGCCGACTAATGGTGCGGCGGGCATTATTCCGGCGGTGTTGTATTACGCGTTGAACTATGCCCCGGGCATGGACAAAGCTACCCAGCAGGACCGGGATGATGTGGTGGTGAAGTTCCTGCTCGCTGCTGGTGCTGTGGGGGTTTTGTATAAGGAGCAGGCGTCCATTTCGGGTGCTGAGGTGGGGTGTCAGGGTGAGGTGGGGTCGGCGTCGTCGATGGCTGCTGCCGGGTTGGCGGAGGTGATGGGCGGTACGCCGGGTCAGGTGGAGAACGCGGCGGAGATCGCCATGGAGCATAATCTGGGGCTGACGTGTGATCCGATCGGGGGGTTGGTGCAGATTCCGTGTATTGAGCGGAACGCGATCGCGGCGGCGAAGGCCATCAACGCGGCGAAGATGGCGTTGTGGGGGGATGGGACGCATCGGGTGTCGTTGGACGAGGTGATCGTGACCATGCGGGAGACGGGCAAGGACATGTCCCATAAGTACAAGGAAACCGCGATGGGCGGCCTGGCCGTCAACGTCGTCGAATGCTAATTCTGTAGGCTGTGGGTTCACAACTGTCTCTGGGGGACCGTATGAATGATCAAGTAAATCCCATTGTTCCCACGCTTTGGGAAGCCGCAGTGGTGGGGGCCGGGCTAGTGTCACTGCTTCTGTTTGTAGCTGCCCTGATCCTGGTACTTCGCACTAAGTCCTTCTCACCGGGCGTTCGGTTCGCGTTGGCGCTATTGGCGCTTGCTGTGCCCGTCGCCGGCCCAGTGGCGGCCGTTGTGGTGGCACTTCTTGAGCAGCGAAGGGCCCGGCGCCCCATTACTGTCAGCCCCTGATGTCATGCTGTATCCATGAGCGGGGGATACAGCAGGGACTTTCTGCGGACACGGCTTGAACTGCCCAGTCCGTCGGCAACCACCATTCTTTTGGACTACACCCACTTCTCCGTGCGGTTCCGGGTTGCCCGGAAGCTCGCGGCAATTGTGGGAGTGAACATCAACGGCAAGGAACTGGTGCCGCTGGCCCGTGAGGGGTCATGGCGTGTGGATGACAGAATCCCCCGGGAGCAGCAGGCCGGCCCGGATCTGTACAAGAACAATGCGTTTGATCGCGGCCATCTGGTCCGGCGCCTGGATCCGGTGTGGGGCGATTCAGCAACGGCGAAGAAAGCCAATCAGGACACCTTTAGTTACACCAATGCGGCACCACAAATTGATGACTTCAATCAGGGCAAGGAGCTCTGGGTGGGGCTCGAAGACCACGTTCTTGGCCATGCTGATGCCTATGACGCAAAGCTGAGCGTGTTCACGGGGCCGGTGTTTGTCGATGACGACCCCGTATATCGGGGTGTTCAGATCCCTCGAAAGTTTTGGAAAATTGCGGCATGGACCAACGACGCCAAGCTGGCCGCCGTCGGCTTTGTCCTGGACCAGTCACCCATGCTGGGCAAGGTGGAGCTGAAGAAGGCAATCGTCCAGCGGCTCCTTGAGGGCGAGCCACCGCCGCTGGGCCCCTTCAGGACGTTCCAAGTGCCCATCGGGCAGATAGCGGATCTGACCGGGCTCAGCCTCAGCAGGCTGATCAATGCGGATCGGCTTGTGAGCGGCCAGCGGGAATCCGGCGTGGAACCCAGGGCCATAGAGCTGGAGAGCATGGAGCAGATCAGGCTCTGAACCGTGGTGATCCAGCAGAATCGGGCGATATCCACATACCCCGATAGACTTGGGGCTGCATGTCCGCATGCGCACTACGCTTTTGAACACTGCACCAAAACCCTGAGATTGGACACGGCCACCTTGCGAGAATTTACCGCCCGCTTTGCCACCGCCGAGGAAATCGATAACTGGGACAAGCACGTCACGGCAAATCCGAACGGCGGCAACATGCTGCAGTCGGACGCCTACGCGGCGGTCAAGGACGGAAACGGCTGGCTCGTCCGGCGGCTCGTCGTGGAGACTCAGGAGTACTCCAGCTACAACCTGCTCCTGGAGAAGAAGTTCCCCGTAATGGGTCGGCTCTGGTACCTGATCAAGGGACCGGACGTCCTGGAGGTCAGTGACATTCAGCCGGCCCTGAAAGCAGTGGCCGCGCTGGCTCGCGAGAAGAAGATGAACGTCTTCAGCATCAAGATCGAGCCTGACATTGTGGACTCGGCTGAGGCCGTGGCAGAACTTAATGCCGCCGGACTGGTCAAAGCTCCCAACATCCAGTCCAATGACTCCACGGCTCTGCTGGATATCTCCGCGCCGGCCAATGAAGTCCTCCGCAGCATATCCTCGCGTGCCCGTAATGCCGTGCGTAGGGCGGAGCGTGAAGGCTGCGAGGTAGTTCAGGCCGAGCCGGGTGAGGACAGCTACCGCAAGCTCTACGCCCTCATGCGGAACACCATGGACGCTAAAGGCTCCATGCCGCTGCGGAGCTACGAGTACTACTCCAGGTTCTGGGAAGAGTTCTGCAGCCGTGGGCAGGGCCACTTCTTCTTCGTATATGAGGACGGCGCACCTAGCGTTGGTGCATTCGTCATCAATTACGGATCGAAAGCGACGTACAAGGACGGCGGCTCTACCCAGAACCGCAAGCAGTACGGCGACTCCCATCTGGTCCAATGGGCAGCGATCCAGCGTATGCAGGAGCTCGGTTGCGTGGAGTACGACTTCTGCGGCACACCCTCTGCTGACCGGATCAAGGACAAGAGCCACCCCCTGTACGGACTGGGATCGTTCAAGACAAGCTTCACCAAAACCGTGACGGACTTCGTGGGTTGTTATGACCTTGTCCTGGGCCCCGTCCGCCACAAGCTGTGGCTCAAGGGCGCTGAGAAGGTGTTCAGAAGGCTCGAAACCAGGCGTACCGGCGGTCAGTTCTACTGACGGCCACCCGCAGCCAGCACGCCAAATTCAGGCCCGCCCCGGCCACCAACGGGTGCAATCTACTTTTAGGTGAGGTAATTTCTTTGACTCCGATTGAGGCTGGAACCGACATGGAATTCGTGATTCTCAGTGACGCTGATTTCGAGACATTCGCCAAGGGACACCCGCAGGGGAGCTTCATCCAGTCCATGGATCTAACGCGTTTCCAGCGCGCCCGTGGGCAGGAAGTGGAACTCTTCGGTGTGACTCGCGGCGGCACCCTCATTGCTGCGGGAAAGCTGGTGTACACGTCCAACCGCATCGGGTACAAGACCGCAGACTGCGCCAAGGGACCCCTGATGGACTACAGCGACCCCACAGTGGTGAGCTTCGTCGTCGAGCGGTTGAAGAAGCATGCGGCCTCCAAGAAGGCTGCCGAGCTGCGCATTTCGCCCAACATCCGGTACATCGCGCGGGACGAAGAAGGCGCCGAACACCCCGAAGTTGAAGACAACCGCCCGCTGCTGAAGGAGCTCAAAGGGCTTGGCTTCACGCACCAGGGCTTCGACATGAACTTCGCCAATATCAACTGGATGTTCATCAAGCAGCTCGACGGGATCGCTGACTCCGAAGAGCTCATCATGGGGATGAACTACCGCACGCGCAAGGCCATCCGTAAAGCCGAGAAGAACGGCGTCTACCTGGAACAGGCCACGCTGGAGACGCTGGACGATTTTTACAACGCGCTGAGCACCGCTGGTGATGAGAAGGGCTTCACGTACCGCGAACGCGAGTACTACGAGCAACTCCTGCGGAATACCTCCGATGAGTTCACCAAGCTCATGATGGCCAAGATCAACATTCCCGAGTACCGGGCCTCCATCACGGAGCGCCTGGAAGCCGAGTCCAAGACCTTGGCCGATCTGAAGCGCGAGGTCGAGGAGACCGGCAGCAAGAAGAAGGCCAACCGGGTCAAAGTGGTCCAGGACCTGGTGGACAGCTACGAGCGCAGCCTCAAGGACATTGAACGCTTCCCCGATTCCGTGGGTGTGGCTACGGTGGCCGCCATCCACTTTGCGTGCTCCGGCGACGAACTGGTGTGCGTCATTGGCGGAACAGTGCAGGACTACATCTACTTCAACGGCGCCACGTCCCTTTACTGGGGCATGATGCTGCACGCGTTGAACAACGGATACTCGCGCTACAACTTCTATGGCACGTTCGGTATCCAGGGCCAGGATGAAACCGGCCATGGAGGCTACGAATTCAAGAAGGGCTTCGGTGGCGAGGTGGTCCAGTTGGTGGGCGATTTCGTAGCGCCGGTGAACCCGCTCATCTTCCATGGCTACCGCGCGGTCAGGAAGCTCGCAGGGGCCGCCCAGACAGTTCTGGGACGATTGCCCCTTGAGAAATTGCCGGTAGTAGGAAAATTTCGGAGGAATCGCTAATCACACAAGCCAAGGGAGGATCACCGCGTGACTGAACGCCCCGACGGGTCCGCCAACAGGCCCCATACCGACGGGTTGCCTAAAACCCAGCCGTTGCGGCCATCCCAGGTCCGGCAGAACGTCAACGCCAAGCGCATGCTGATGCGTTTGGTTCAAGGCGATAGCCCGCCCACCGCACCCATGAACATCGTGGACCGGTTGGCCGGAAGTCCTTACGCCAACCCCACCATTCAAGTGGTGGGTGTGGACGCTTCGGCCCGCAAGACCATCGACTTCGCTCTGCATTTGGCCGAAGTCATGTTCCGTTATGGTGCAGGTGCCCTTGAGGTGGAGACCAGCATGATTGCGGTCACAGCAGCTCTTGGCCTTAAGAACGTTGAAGTGGACATCACCAACCAGTCGGTGGCCATCAACTATGCGCCCAAAGACCAGACTCCCATCACGCTGCTGCGTGTAGTGCGCTCCTGGACCAACAACTACGCTGGCCTGGCTCAGGTGCATCAGTTGGTCACGGACATCGTGGCAGGGGGAGTAGGCCGTGACGAAGCCGTGCGCAGGTTGAACGAGATCATCCGCAGCGCCAAACCGTTCCCCCGGTGGATGGTCACCATAGCGTTCGGTATTTTCTCGGCGGTATTTGTTGGCGTACTGGGTGGGGGACTGGGCGCGTCGGTGGTTGCCTTCTGCTCCAATATCCTGATCAGCCTGCTCTCCCGGCAGCTAGCACGGTGGCGCACAGCGGACTTCTTCAACACCATGGCGTGCGCATTCCTGGTTACCTTTATTGCCCTGATGCTGCGGTGGGCGGGTGTGGACATTGCTCCTTCCATTGTGGTTGCCGGCGGAATCCTGCTGCTGCTGCCAACGGGTCGACTTGTCTCATCTGTTCAAGACGCGATCAACGGCTTCCCGGTAACGGCGGCGGGCCGCTTTCTTTCCACGGCACTGACATTCGGTGCGATCGTGGCAGGTATCGGCGTCGCCGTGGTGGTGGGAACGCTCATGGGCAGCGCCGTCCTGGACGTCACGCAAACCTTCCCGGACGCGTATCCGCTGTGGATCCAGGCAGTGCTCATTGCCATCGCGGTGGTGGCCATCGGCGTCACCGAACAGACTCAAATGCGGCTGTTACTCCCGACGGCGGCAGTTGGCATAGTGGGCTTCTTCGTCTTGTGGGGGGTGGGCGAAGCCGGCCTTGGCGACCGCTTGTCACCAGCGGTCGCCGCCGTGGCCATCGGCTTGTTGGGCCGTGTAGTGGCGCTCAAACTCGGGGCACCGCAGCTTGTGGTGGCTGTTCCAGCTGCACTGATCCTGCTGCCAGGTCTGACGATCTTCCGCTCCATGTACGCGCTCACCGTTGAGGGGGGCAACATCCTTCTGGGTGCGGGTGGAATGCTCAACGCCGGCGCCATAGTGCTGGGAGTGGCGGCGGGCATTGTGCTGGGCGACAACTTGGCCAGACCGCTCACGAAGGGGTTGTCCAGCAACGAACGGCGCAGGGTACGCAGGCGCTAACCACAAAAGCCGAACGGCGCTGCCCAATGAGGCGGCGCCGTTCGGCTTTAAGAAGTGACGCTTGATCTGTCCTGAGTCTAGATTTGACCTGAGTCTAGATTTGTCCGACGGGGAGCTTCTTTTCTGCCTGGAAGACTTCCTCCACGCGACCCTGCGCCCAATACCCGGAGAGCGATACCTGCGAACGCTCCAAGCGGCGCTGCACGAAGAAGATCTCGCGGAGACCCTTCATGTAGCCCCGCTCGCCGTGAGCGAAGACATCCACTCGTCCCGGCAGCCATTCGGTGTTTCTTAGTGCTTCAAGGAGCAGGTGGCTGGATCCCGCCTGAATCCCTTTGCGCAGCAGCCAGTGCAACTCCACACCTGCGGGTGCGGAAATCGGAAGAATGTCCGCCTCGTTGTCCACTTCAAGGAACACGGTGCCGCGGGCATCCGGAGCAAGGGCCTCAACACAGGCCGCAATGGCCGGTATGGCGGCGTCGTCGCCGGCGAACAGGTACCAGTCGGCGTCAGGTGCGGGGTTGTAGGCACCGCCCGGACCTGTGAACGTCAGTGAATCGCCGGGCTTGGCCGCTGCAGCCCAGGGGCCAGCCAGTCCTTCGTCGCCGTGGACCACAAAGTCGATGGCCAGTTCCTGAGCTTCCAAGTCCACCCAGCGGATGGTGTACGTACGAGTGTGGGGCCACTGCTCGCGGGGCATGGTGTCGCGGATGGCCCACAAGTCCAGCGGGAGTTCGTACTCCACGCCGGGTTGGGGGAAGACGATCTTGACGTATCGGTCCACGTATTCGTTGTTCGCGTAGTCACTGAATCCTGGTCCGCCTGCAACGATCCGAACCATGTGCGGTGACAGGCGTTCGTTGCGCAGGACGGTCAGGGTCACCTGCGGGCGAGTCTTGCGTGAAGCGGATGAAGTGACGGGGAGTGCAGTCATGTAGGCAAGCCTAAGCTAATGACCTGCGCACCGGCTGGGTATGAGTCGAAGGTTACAGCTGCCGGAGGTTGCAGCCGTGAGTCTACAGAACCGGAAGTTCCCAGTTGATGGGGTCCGCGCCCAAACCCACCAGGAGATCGTTGGTCCGGCTAAAGGGCTTTGAGCCGAAGAAACCCCTCGAGGCCGACAGCGGACTCGGATGGACGGACACGATGGACGGCGCCCCGCCCAGCAGCGGCACCACGCCCTCGGCGTCCTTGCCCCACAGGATCGCCACCAGCGGACTTTGCCGCCCATCGCCGTCTGTACGGTTTACGACGGCGGTGACCGCCGCCGTCGTAATGGCCTCCCAACCTTTGCCGCGGTGGGAACCGGCGTTCCCGGCTTCGACGCTGAGGACTCGGTTCAGGAGCAGGACGCCTTGCTCGGTCCAGGCGCCGAGATCGCCGTGGACGCGCGGTGGAAGTCCGAGGTCGTCGTGGAGTTCGCGATAGATGTTGACCAGGCTTCGGGGGATGGGCCGTGTTTGCCGCGACACTGCGAAGGAAAGTCCAACGGCGTGGCCGGGAGTCGGGTAGGGATCCTGGCCGAGAATCAAGACTTTGACATCGGCCAGCGGTTGCCCGAAAGCCCGCAGCAGGTTTTTGGCCGCAGGAAGAACCTGTGCGCCGTTTGAGGATTGGCCGGCCACGTACTTCAGGGTCTCCCGGAGTTGGCCTTCCACAGGGCGCAAGGCGTCGGCCCAGTCGGGAGCCATCAGGTCTTCGAGCGGCGCCTCACACAACGCGGCGAAGCCCGGGTCGGCCGAGTCGGCAGGTTCAAGATCAAAGAGTGCATCCTCGCCAGTCATCACGCTATTGTCTCCCGCGCGGCACCCGCACTGCGAATGACAGCCTTGTTATTCGCCCGTAGCATGGGGGTAGGACATTTTCCCCCCAATAAGCGTCGAAGGAGTGTGCCGTGGCAGAACCAGCACCGGAACCGATGGCGTCGCAGGCCACAGGTTTCGCGCTCGAGGACCTCGCAGCCGAGACCCGCAGCGACTCTCCGTTGAGCGAACGGGATCAGCAGATGCTGGCACTGGAGCGGCAGTGGTGGAAGTACGCCGGGGCCAAAGAACAGGCTATCCGCGAGCTGTTCGACCTCTCCGCCACCCACTATTATCAGATCCTGAACGCGCTGATCGATACCGAGGACGCGTTGGCCCACGATCCCATGCTCGTCAAGAGACTGCGTAGACTACGTACGTCCCGCCAGCGTGCGAGGACTGCACGTCGCTTGGGGTCCGACGCGTAAATCGCCAGGCTGATCAGTCAGCAGCAACCAGCAAGGACACCGCTTCACCATGACCAAATATGCCAAGGACGAATTCGACCGGGTTCCGCAGAACACGTCCCGTCAAGGCGTTCACCGCGACGCCCAAGAGACCGCACGCCCCACCCTGTGGCCGGTCCTGACCGTTGGGGCAGTGGCCTTGGTGCTCGGACTGGTGGCCTTCCTGATCCTCCCCAACCTTGGGCTGGTATCACCGGGCGCAGCATCAAACGCCACGACGCCGTCACCCCAGCAGACTTCAACAGCACCGTCAGCTGCACCCACTGAAGCGAGCAGCGCGCCGTCCGCCTCCGGCGATCCCGGCAGTCAAGCCAGCACCGAACCGGCGCCGTCGGATTCTCCTTCTGCGACTCCCTCCTCGGCTCCTGTGGACAAGACCACTCCGGTAGCTGTGTACAACGGCGCTGGAACAGCCGGCTTGGCCGGGCGTGTGGCCGGCCTCGTTCAGGGTGATGGTTGGGCGTTGAGCACGGTGGGGAACTGGGGTGGACTGCCGCAGCAGACGTCCGTGATCTTCTACAACGCCCCGGAGCAAAAGGCGAACGCTGAGGCCCTGGGAACCTTGCTGGGCATTCAAACCATTGTGGAAACGCCTGAGGTTCAACAACCCCTGGTGGTTGTGGCCGGCCCCGGTTTCCAATAAGAATCACGCCCGGCTGGAAGCGATAAGGCCCAACTCGGTTAAGCCTCAATAACAAAAGCGGTGCCTTCGCTCTTTGGGGCAGCGCGGTGATGGTGACAGTGGTTACAGTGGATTGATTCCGGTACGGAGATCCCGGCAACCGGTCTTGGCTACTGCGAAAGTGTGGGCATTATGGCTTTGGGAACCGTCAAATGGTTCAACGCCGAAAAAGGCTACGGATTCATCACTGTGGATGAATCCGGCGACGACGTCTTTGTGCATTGGTCGGCCATTCAGATGGATGGCTTCCGCGCCCTCGAAGAAGGTCAGCGTGTTGAGTTCGAACTTGGGGAGGGCCAGAAGGGTCCGCAGGCCGAAGGCGTCCGCGTCGCGTAGGTCAGCCCACGGCTGAAAGCCCTCCCATTTGTAGCGGGAAGTGGCATCCCTGCTTGCACTCTCACCGGTCGAGTGCTAATTATTGAGTTAGCACTCCTACGGTTCGACTGCTAAGTCCGGCCCGGCTCATCCCGGCGGCGGGCAGGCGTCGAATCTGCGGAGGATCAAGAAACACCTTGGTGGGGTGAGGTCCGGAGCGCGTGGCATACAGAGGCCGCAAGCAATGGACCGTCCGTCGCGGGCACCCCATCTGACAGGTACCTTCTTAACGACTGTCCCGAAAGGACTACCGCCGTTATGGCCAAGATCATTGCATTTGATGAAGAGGCACGCCGCGGCCTCGAGCGGGGCCTGAACATCCTCGCAGACGCCGTCAAGGTCACCCTCGGCCCGCGTGGACGCAACGTCGTCCTCGAAAAGAAGTGGGGCGCCCCCACGATCACCAACGATGGCGTTTCCATCGCCAAGGAGATCGAACTGGACGACCCCTACGAGAAGATCGGTGCAGAACTTGTCAAGGAAGTTGCCAAGAAGACGGATGACGTCGCTGGCGACGGTACTACCACTGCAACCGTCCTCGCCCAGGCACTGGTGAAGGAAGGCCTGCGCAACGTTGCCGCCGGCGCCGACCCGCTGTCCCTCAAGCGCGGTATCGAGAAGGCTGTTGAGGCAGTCATCAGCGAACTGCTCGCCTCCGCCAAGGAAATCGAGACCAAGGAAGAGATCGCAGCTACCGCTTCCATCTCCGCCGGCGACCCGGAAATCGGCAGCCTCATCGCCGAAGCCCTGGACAAGGTGGGCAAGGAAGGCGTCATCACGGTCGAGGAATCCAACACCTTCGGCCTGGAGCTCGAACTCACCGAAGGCATGCGCTTCGACAAGGGTTACATCTCCGCTTACTTCGTCACCGACGCAGAGCGCCAGGAAACGGTCCTCGAAGACCCGTACATCCTCATCGTCAACTCCAAGATCTCCAACGTGAAGGAACTCGTCACGGTTCTGGAGAAGGTCATGCAGTCCAACAAGCCGCTGCTGATCATCGCCGAAGACATCGAGGGCGAGGCCTTGGCCACCCTGATCGTCAACAAGATCCGTGGCACCTTCAAGTCCGTTGCCGTCAAGGCTCCGGGCTTCGGTGACCGCCGCAAGGCACAGCTGGCCGATATCGCCATCCTCACCGGTGGCCAGGTCATCTCCGAAGAAGTTGGCCTCAAGCTCGAAAACGCTGGCCTGGAACTCCTCGGCACCGCCCGCAAGGTTGTTGTCACCAAGGACGAGACCACCATCGTTGAAGGTGCCGGCGACGCCGATCAGATCGCAGGCCGCGTGGCCCAGATCCGCGCCGAGATCGAGAACTCCGACTCCGACTACGACCGCGAGAAGCTGCAGGAACGCCTGGCCAAGCTGGCCGGCGGCGTTGCAGTCATCAAGGCCGGTGCCGCAACCGAAGTTGAGCTCAAGGAACGCAAGCACCGCATTGAGGACGCAGTCCGCAACGCAAAGGCTGCTGTTGAAGAAGGCATCGTTGCCGGTGGTGGCGTAGCCCTCATCCAGGCTGGTGCCAAGGCATTCGCCAACCTCACCCTCCAGGGTGACGAGGCAACCGGTGCCAACATCGTCAAGGTTGCCATCGATGCACCGCTGAAGCAGATCGCCTTCAACGCTGGCCTTGAGCCGGGCGTTGTGGTGGACAAGGTTCGCGGCCTGCCTTCCGGCCACGGCCTGAACGCTGCCACGGGCGAGTACGAAGACCTTCTGGCTGCCGGCGTCAACGACCCCGTAAAGGTCACCCGCTCGGCTCTCCAGAACGCTGCTTCCATCGCTGGTCTCTTCCTGACCACCGAGGCCGTAGTTGCTGACAAGCCTGAGAAGAACGCTCCGGCTCCCGGCGGCGACGACATGGGCGGCATGGGCGGCTTCTAAGTCTCCCTGCTGTAGCGATACAGCACCCGGCATCACGCTGAATAGCATTACGACGGCGGTCCTCACCATTTGGTGGGGGCCGCCGTTTTGCGGTCCCAGCCCAACTAGGTCGCATAAGTGCGCGTTTAGAGGGCTCAGAACGCGCACTGATGCGACCTAGTTGGGTGCTAGCACGGTTTCAGTGTCGGTGGGGTCTGGCAGGATTAACCCCATGACGATTATTGCTGCCGCCGATGGGTCTGCCCTCGGTAATCCTGGGCCGGCCGGTTGGGCCTGGTATGTTGATGACTCCTGTTGGCGAGCAGGGGGTTGGCCGCACGGTACCAACAATCAGGGCGAACTAATGGCCGTCCTGGACCTGTTCCGGTCCACGGCCCACGTGCCGCAGGAAGAACTGCTGATCCTTTGCGACAGCCAATACGTCATTAACTGCATCACCAAGTGGATGCCGGGATGGAAGCGGAAGGGTTGGCGCAAGGCCGACGGCAAGCCCGTGCTGAATGTGGACCTTCTCAAGGACATTGACCAAGTGATCGTTGGCCGTAAATACTCCTTCGAATGGGTCAAGGGCCATGCTGGTCACCCCCTCAATGAAGCAGCAGACGAGCGCGCCCGCGCTGTTGCTACCGCCTACCAGCAGGGCGTTGCGCACCGAGCAGGCCCTGGGTTCCCTGGAGCCCACGAGGGCGGTCCGAGCCAAGAGCGGGAAGGCTCGCAGCAGCAGGCTGAGTCGCAGCGGCAGGCTGAGTCACGTATGCAAGACAGTGCTCCTCTGCCCGTCTCTTCAAGCACCGGTGCCGGCGCCTCCGCTGTGGGCGCTGCTTCCACGGCCACGAAGGCAGACCGAAGCCTTCGACCGCATTTTGAGCCGACGCTCTTTGGCGAATCCGGCATCTTTGGCCAGGCCGATCTCTTCAGTGAGCTGGAGGATGACGCCTCGTCCCAGCAGTTGTCGGCGGAGGACACCGTCTTGGCGCTGGAGCGGGAACTGCTTCGGCCCGATGTGAGGGCGGACATTGGCAGGATTGCTGTGCTGCTCCACCCGGACTTCGCGGAGATCGGGAGTTCGGGCAGGTTCTGGACGCGGGACGCCATGATGGTGGCTTTGGAAGAGGACCCGGGAGAACCGACTGAACTGGAACTGCTCAGCGCAGACCGGCTCAGCGACAACACCATGCTGTTGAATTACCGAAGCTTCGCAACCACGGGCTCAGCACTTCGCAGTTCCGTCTGGATGCTGGACCGCGGCCAATGGCGACTTCGTTTCCACCAGGGGACTATTGAAAGCTAGGTCGGATGAAAGCTAGGCCGGAGAACTGACGCTGAACGGAAGTTACTCCTGACCTGCGAGGCGGCTGCACAGGGGGAAGACAGCCCGCCCCGCAGGAGTTCATGGGAGGGTAAGTAACTCGACAGTGTGAGCTAATAAGTGAAGCGCTGCGTGTTTCCCTGCTCCACTTCCAGGTAACTTGTGGCCGCTGTTGACAGAGCCAGATTGATGGAGGCCAAGGACGCCTCCACCTTGCTTTGGGTCAGGGACCACTCCATGACAAGCGCTTGGAAGTTGGTGGCTGCTGTTCCCCGCCAGGTCGCCTCGAGTTCCTCAAGGCCGCGCCGCATGGTGTGGACATCGGAACTGATGCGATCCACAGTTCCTTTGACGTTGGCTGACTTGAGTTGGAGAAGTTCGGTATCGACTGAGATAACGCTCATGGTGATGCCTTTCGACGAAGATGTTCCGCGTGGTGCGGGGGATGCGTGGCTACAACATTGAGCCTAGGCAGCCGCCCGCAGTCGCAGAACAGTCATACGTCGCTATGTGGACAACAGCGCTATGTGGACAACAGCTCGGCTGATTCCTGGTGGAAGGGGAGGCTGACTACCAAAGTGGCGCCGCCGCCGTCGGTCTCTGCAACCTGGACCGTACCGCCGTGCGAGCCAACAATCGCTGCAACAATTGCAAGGCCGAGACCACTGCCGCCTGTTTCCCGGGTCCGCGACGTGTCAGCACGGTAGAAGCGCTCGAAGATCTTATTGGTTTCGGTCTCCGGAATGCCTGGCCCGTGATCGCGGATCTCGATGACTGAAACGGAACCCGACGGAGTGTTTCGAACACCGACAGCGAGTTCTATGGGGCTGCCTTCGGGGGTGTACCGCAGTGCATTTCCCACCAGGTTCCCAATGACCTGCCGGAGTTTGGCTTCGTCACCTTGAACGGGCGCGGCAGTGGGGGAGGCATCGTCGAGCCCGGTGAGCCTGATGGTTCGGTCTCCGGAGGAGGCCTTGGTGTCCACTACGGCATCGTGGGCAAGGAGCTGGAGATCCACTGGCTTGAGTTGAAGGGGCCGCTGCTCATCAAGCCGGGCAAGCATCAACAGGTCTTCCACCATGGACCCCATACGCTTGGCTTCGCTTTCAATCCTGCCCATTGCCATGGCTACGTCTTCTTTGGTGGCCAATGCTCCGTGACGATAAAGCTCGGAGAAGCCACGGATGGTCACCAAAGGGGTGCGCAGCTCGTGGGAGGCGTCCGCTGCGAAGCGACGCATGCGCCCCTCGGAAGCAGCGCGGGCAGCAAAGGAAGCTTCAATATGGGCAAGCATGGCATTGAGGGAACCGCCCAGCCGGCCAACCTCAGTGTGCGGGTTATCCACCTCCACGCGGCGGGACAGATCACCGGCCGCGATGGCTGCAGCCGTCTTCTCCACCTTGGCAAGCGGACGGAAGGACCGCGCCACGGTCCACGTGGCGATGAAGAACGCCAGGACCAACGTCAACAGGCCCACGCCTACAACCACCAGAACGGCGTGCTCCATCACTTTGTCCACCGGGGTGAGAGGCAGCCCGATGATCACTACGCCGTTTTGGCCGTTGGCGGTGACCCCGATGGCCACCACGCGCCAGTTGGTTCCGGCCGTGCCTTTGACTTGGAAGGGGGAGTTGCCGCGAAGCTTGGCTTCAGCTGCGGTGATATTGGCGATCGCCGGACGATCACTCTGACTGCCGCCGAAAGGATAAGGCTCCAGACCTGGAACGTACAGCGTTAGCGAGTAGTCCGTGGGCACGGCAGTGTCGGTAGGAGTTGAGGGGTTGGGCTGGGCCAGCTTGTCGAAAGACTGCTGGTCCTGGGCCAGGGCGACGGCGGCTTTGAGTTTGTCGTCCACTTGGCCTTGCAGGTAACTCTTGACGAGCGTCAATGTTCCCGCGCCCGTGGCCGCCAGGGCGAGCAGCAGCAGGCCCATGATGATGGCGACGAGCTGGGACCTCAGGGACGCCGACTTCCAGCGAAGCAGCAAGGGTCAGCGCTTCTCTGCCGTCCGCAGCACGTAACCCACGCCGCGCTTGGTCTGAATGAGGGCTGCGGCATCGGGATCGATGTCCACCTTGCGGCGCAGGTAGGAGATGTAGGACTCCACGATCGAAGCATCGCCGTTGAAGTCGTACTCCCACACGTGGTCCAGGATCTGGGCCTTGGATAGGACGCGGTTGGGATTGAGCATGAGGTAGCGCAGGAGCTTGAATTCGGTGGGGGAGAGCTCGATCACGGTGCCCCCGCGACGGACCTCGTGGGCGTCGTCGTCGAGTTCAAGATCGTCCACGCGGATCACGGCGTCGTCGTCTTCCAGCGGCTGGGTGCGGCGAAGGACCGCGCGGATGCGCGCCACCACTTCGTCCAAGCTGAAGGGTTTGGTGACGTAGTCGTCGCCACCGACGGTGAGGCCGGTGACTTTGTCCTCGGTATCATCCTTCGCTGTGAGGAACAGCACCGGGAAGTGCTTGCCTGCAGCGCGGAGTCGACGGGTGACCGTGAAACCGTCCATGTCCGGCAGCATGACGTCCAGAACTGCCAGGTCCGGTGAGTGGAGGTCGGCCGCGGCGAGGGCTTCGCGACCATTGGCGGCCGCAACAACCTCGAAGCCTGCAAAACGCAGCGACGTGGACAGCAGCTCGCGGATGTTGGGTTCGTCGTCGACTACGAGAAGCTTGGCTTCAGGACCGTTCTTTTTCATGACACCCATGATGCTCCCAGAAACTGGGAGTTTTCTGGACGCCGCATGGGAGCCGCCTGCGTGGCTAAGGGCGGCAGGTCAGGCCCCCAGCACCAACCCCGCTCCCAGCGCCACCATGGTTACGGCGATCCCGCCATCCAGGAATCGCCAGGACAGTGGCCGGGCAAAGAAGCCGCGGAGGTAGCGTGCTCCAAATCCCAATGAGCTGAACCATAGGATGCTGCCCAACATGGCGCCAGCCCCGAACCACCACTGCAGCTGGTCGCCCTGGGCGCTGGCTATCGAGCCCAGAAGTGCTATGTCCAGATAGACGTGCGGGTTGAGCCAGGTTAGCGCCAGGACGGTGGTGACGGCGGCAGCGAGACCCCGCTTCGCGCCGGCGTCGTTGACGCGCCCTTCACTTGCTGTCAACGACTGCGGACGGAGGGCGCGCCGGGCGGCCACAATGCCGTACGTCACCAGGAAGGCGGCGCCCACATAGCGAAGAACCACGACGGCGGCAGGGGCTGCCGTAACAAGCGCACCCGTGCCTAATACACCGGCCGCGATCAAGACGGCGTCGGACAAGGCGCAGACCGCCACGATGGGCACAATATGCTCGCCCCGGATTCCTTGCCGGAGGACGAAAGCGTTCTGGGCTCCGATAGCGACGATCAGGGCGAGGCCTGTGGCCAGGCCGAGGCCAGCGGATTGGAAGAAATCAGTAAAGTTCACCCTTCGAAATTACGGGCGCAACAACCTTTAGGCCAGCTAAAGATTCTCATACGGCATAAGATATTCTTATGCCGCAATTTCCTTCTGACCAGCTCCTTACGTTCGCCACGGTCCTTTCAGAAGGCACTCTTGATGCTGCCGCCCGCATGCTTCACATCACGCCGTCGGCCGTCTCCCAACGGCTGAAGGCACTCGAACAGTCGGCCGGGAGGGTCTTGCTTCAACGCAGCAACCCTGCCCAGGCCACGGAAGCGGGCGAAGTGGTCCTTCGTCTGGCGAGGCAGGTAGCGCAACTGGAAGCTGATGCCGGACGCGAACTAGGGCTGGATGGGGACAGGGCCCAGTTGGCTGTACCCATTGTGGTCAACGCGGATTCCTTGGCGGTGTGGTTCCTGCAAGCGCTGGCCCACGTGCCTGAGGACCTCAACGTCACCTTCGACCTCCACAGGGATGATGAGCAGCACTCCACATCCTTGCTTCGCTCCGGGAAAGTGATGGCCGCCGTGACGGCAACTCCAGAGCCCGTGCAAGGGTGCCGCGTAGAGAGTCTTGGCGTGATGCGCTACCGCGCGGTTGCAGCCCCGCAGTTCGTGGAACGGTGGTTCCAGAAAGGTGAGAAGGGTTTGGACAAGCACCCGGACAAGCACCCGCGCAGCCACGTGGACGGAGCCGCACTCAATGCGGCCCCCACCGTGGACTTTGATCGCAAGGACACCTATCAGTGGGCGTTTGTGCAGTCGGCGTTCAAAGCTGAGGGCGGCGCGGTTCCGGACTGGAAAGGACCCCGGCATTACGTCCCGGCTTCCCAGGACTTCGGCGACGCGATCCGTTTGGGCCTTGGCTGGGGCTTGATCCCGGAAGTTCAATGCGGGCCCGACATCGCCGACGGACGGCTCATCGAACTCGCCCCGGACCGACCCTTCGATGTGCCGCTCTACTGGCAACGGTGGAAGACGGCGTCAAGGGTATTGGACGTCCTGAGCGACACGGTCCGTGAGGTGTCCGGCCAGTACCTGGCCAAGCCCTGAATCCACGAAATCCCAACACGCCTGCGGATGCTTCCTATAATGTCAGTGCCCCGTTCCACACTTAAAACATGGCAAACACAGCAGCTCCCGCAAGCATCCACCAGAACCGCACCAGGGACGTCGAGTTCCATGTGACGTATCTGGATACCGATTCAGGCCGTATTAGGGCGCGAGGATTTTGACGACCTGGCCGCGGCCGAACGGTTTGCCAGTGCCCAACTTCGCGATGAGGACGGCTGGGCCGTGGTGGATCACGTAAAGATTGAGGTCACCAGCAGAATGGTCGCCTAAGGTTCACCCCTCTCAGGCCGTCCGTTTACTCAGGCCGTCCGTTTCCTCAGGCCGTCCGTTTACTCAGGCCGGTTGTGTGATTGGCCGCCGTGCACGAACGGCGATGACACGCCTTGGTACTTCAGGAGCATCATCATTCCTTCGGCAGCGTGGTCCAGGTTGTGGCAATGATCTATCCAGATCCCAGGGTTGTCAGCATGGAGTAGTAGTTCCCACACTTCGCCCGGCAGCACGTCCACGGTGTCCAGGTTGAGTGGTGACCCGCTGGGGACCACGCCGTTCCTGCTGAGGACCTGCACGTGGTGACCGTGCGGGTGCATCGGATGTGGCTCTGAGGTGCGGTTCACTACCGTCACTTTCACGGTGTCGCCCTCAGCCACTTCAATGGACGGAACCAGCGGATACGCTGCCCCGTTCACGGTGAAGGCGTACCGGGGAATCCCGTCGACAAATCGGAATTGCCGGTCCAGCACCATCACTTCTTCCCGCGTGATGGGACGGACGGGTCCAGAGCCATCACGGCTCCTATCCAGCGGTTCGACCCTATCCAGCGGTTCGACCCCATCCAGCGGTTCGACCCCATCCAGCGATTCAACCCGATCCAGCGGTTTGCCATATTCCAGAAGGTCGAGCACCGGCGTGGTGGTGAAGACCCCTGCCGGCGCCTTCTCCCGAGCCAGTTCCTGGGAATCTGCGTCTGCTGAACCTGGCGGAGCAATGACCACGACGGCGCTGGCTGCTGCGTCCGAACGCACGGTGACGGGCGTGGCGGGCATGGTGAAGGCGACGTCCACCCGGCCACCGGCGCCAAGGCGTACCAGTTTGCCGGTCACTTCCTGGGGCTGGTTCACTTCGGTTCCGTCCACGGCTACGGCCTTGAAGGCCACGCCTTGAATCAGGTACCGCTGCTGCACGGAATCGGTGTTGATCAGACGAATCCGCACACTCGAACCAGGTGTGGCCGTATGCACGGTGGTGCGGTCTGAGGAGCCCAGCAACCCCAGACCGCTGAGGTCGTGCCCCGCCACCACAATGTCCGTATCGGCCCGGGGGGATGTGGGGTGGTGCACGACGAACGTGCCATAGAGGCCCTTGCGGACCCCCTCGGCGGAATCCTGGTGGGTGTGGTACCAGTAGGTGCCGGTTTGGGCGGCGGTGAAGCGATACGTCATGGACCCTCCGGGCATGACGGCGTTCTGGGTAGCCCCTGCCACCCCGTCCATGGCGTTGGGGACGTCGTACCCGTGCCAGTGCAACGTCACCCCCGCAGCCACATCGCGGTTATGGAGCACCACCTCCATCACTTCTCCCAGTTGGGCTTCCAAGGCCGGCCCGGGGAGGCTGCCATACGTCCAGGCCTCCGTGGCCTGTCCGGATGGAAGCGTTACCTGTTCCATTCGCGCCGTCAGTTCGTAGCGCCGGACCACAGCGTCCGCGAAGGCATCGCCCACCAGGCTGGTCACCGGCGTCGGATCCTTCACCGCAACGCCAGCACCGCCGTGATGACCGACGGCGGCGGTGATGGTGGCGCCGTCCACCGACCGGCTCCCAAGCCAGGCAAAGACCCCCGATCCCAAAGCGGTACAGATCATAAGCCCGGCCACCGCGGCAGCCGCCGTCGGCCGCCGGACAACGGCAGAAGCGCCGCCGCCGGGAGCCGCGCCGGACCGAGGTGCGACCTGTCCTGTCTGAGGAAACAGTGCGAGCTTTGCGGTCAGCACAGATGCCGCCACCATGAACAGCACCACCGCTAGGCTCCAAAGTGAGGGGAATGGCCCCAGGACGAACGTCAGCGCCAGCGATGCCACGGCGGAAGCGGCAGCAGCCACTATGGCCAGGACGGCCCATTCGCGGGATCGTCCAGGATCTGGTGTGACAGGTTTGGAGCCGGTGTTCCGCCTCCTCAGCAAGAACGGAACACCGCCCGCCGCGGCCCAAGCCGCGGGGATGGCGGTCAGAGGCACGTTGATGGTTATGCGTTCGCTGGCAAACCACCAACTGCCCGCCACCAAAGCGGGAAGCAATGCGTACCGTCCCACTGTCACTGCGACGGCTGTACCCAATAGGAGCAATGCAAGGTCAGTCCGGCGGGACTTGTCCTTCAAGGACGCGCTCATCCACGCCGCGCCGATCCAGGCGCCGGCCGACACGAAAGACAGCAGCAGATCTACTGCCAGCAGCTGCGAGGTGTTCACAGCTGCCGGTGCTTAGGCTGTGCTGGGGGACGTGGAAGCATCCGAAGATGCAGCCTTGGGAGGCAACGGTTGAGGGTTGAGGGCGGCAGCTTGTGCGCGCTTGAACAACCAATAGGACATGAAGATCATCATCGCGCCCACGATCGGGTGGATGGAAACCACCCACGAGCCCGAAGGAGTGATGAACTCCGGCGAGGATCCGGTCAACATGCCGCCAACAATAAAGATGATCAGCTGAAGCCATGTCAGCAGGAAAATACCTGCCGCCAGCCAGATGGTGCGGGACCCCGCCTTGGCAATGGCTGCTACGATCGCGGCCAGCAAAGCTGAGTACCGAAGCACATATTGGCCGTTCACGGCATGGTAGACGCCGGCTTCACGCTGGGCTTCGATGGTGTTTTGGAAGTGGAAGTATCCGGCGAAGAACAGCTGTGCGAGTGCTGACAGCAGGACAATCGCGGAGAGGACCAAGAGGGCTTTACGCATTGGGGAATCCTCTGGTAATCAATTCACAGATTCTTCAAGGCCTTCGAACCATCGGCTCCCTGGCTGCGGGATTCCCCCACCGCCGATGGCTGGCCGCCAGGCTGCCTGGACCAGGGGCAACCATTAAGGGCGGAGAGCTTCTCTAGGAATCGTAAAGTTGATGGAAATGAATAGCAAGAGGCGTGGGAACATTGTTCCGGCTGGCTTCCTACTGCTCCTGCCCAACGTCCTTGCCCACGTCTTTGGCGTCCATGATTCTGTAGGCGTAGCCCTGCTCAGCCAGGAACCTTTGGCGCTTTGCCGCGAAATCCTGGTCCAGCGTGTCCCGTGCAACCAAGGAGTAGAACCGGGCTGCGCGGCCATCTTGCTTGGGACGCAGGAGGCGTCCCAACCGTTGGGCCTCTTCCTGCCGTGAGCCAAAGGAACCTGAGACCTGGATGGCGACCGACGCCTCAGGCAGGTCGATGGAGAAGTTGGCCACCTTGGACACCACCAACGTGTGAATCTCACCTTTGCGGAAAGCATCAAAAAGCTTCTGCCGTGCCTTGACGCTGGTTTCGCCCTTGATCAGGGGAGCGTCCAACCGCTCGGCGATCTCGTCCAGTTGGTCAATGTATTGGCCGATCACCAGCAACTGTTCACCCTTGTGGACTGCCACGAGCTCTTCAACCAGTGTGGTTTTGGTTTCCGAGGTGGAGCAGAGCCGGTATTTGTCGGCATCGTCGGCCATCGCATAGGCCACCCGTTCGTCGCGGGGGAGGTCTACCCGGACTTCAACACAGTCGGCGGGCGCGATGTAACCCTGCGCCTCGATGTCCTTCCATGGTGCGTCGTAACGTTTGGGACCGATCAGGCTGAAGACCTCGCCTTCGCGCCCATCCTCCCGCACCAGCGTTGCTGTGAGGCCTAGCCGACGCCGTGCCTGGAGGTCGGCGGTCATCCGGAAAATCGGGGCGGGCAGCAGGTGGACTTCGTCATAGATAATGAGTCCCCAGTCGTGCCCGTCCACGAGTTCCAGGTGCGGATAGAGTCCACCGCGCTTGGTGGTGAGGACCTGGTAGGTGGCAATGGTGACCGGCCGGACTTCCTTGATTGCACCGGAGTATTCGCCGATTTCGTCTTCGGTCAGTGATGTCCGCTTGAGCAGTTCGTCCTTCCACTGCCGGGCGGAGACGGTATTGGTGACCAGGATGAGCGTGGTGGTGGAGGATGTAGCCATCGCTGCTGCGCCTACCAGCGTCTTTCCCGCACCGCAGGGAAGCACGACGACGCCGCTGCCGCCGGCCCAGAAGTTCTCCGTGGCCAACTTCTGATAAGGGCGCAGCTGCCAGCCGCTTTCGTCCAGCATGATGAGGTGCGGTTGCCCGTCGACGTAGCCGGCCAGGTCCTCCGCGGGCCAGCCCAGTTTGAGGAGCAGCTGCTTCAACTGTCCGCGCTGGGAAGAGTGCACCACCACGGTTTCGCCGTCGATCCTGGGCCCCAGCAGGGGAGCAATCTTTTTTGCACGGATGACTTCCTCCAGCACCGGGTAGTCATCGGTGCGCATCACCAGTCCGTGCTGGGCGTCCTTTTCAAGCCGTAGCCGGCCGTAGCGGGACATGGTCTCTTCGATATCGATCAGCAGGGAGTGCGGGACAGGAAAACGGGAGTACTTCAGGAGGGTATCGAGCACCTGCTCCGCATCCAGCCCTGCAGCCCGGGCGTTCCAGAGACCCAGCGGCGTCAGCCGGTAGCTGTGCATGTGTTCCGGGGCGCGCTCCAACTCGGCGAAGGCGGCGATTGCATGCCGGGCCTCGATGGCGAGCTCGTGATCGACTTCCAAGAGGATGGTCTTGTCACTTTGTACGATCAGCGGACCGTCGGTCACTGTTGAGTCCTTTTCATGAGCGCAGCTCTCCTGCGGGTTCCACATCGATGATCCGGTGGATGGACAACACCCGTTCGGTGTCCTTGGCGGGATCGAACACCCTCACACGCCCACCTGAGACAGATACAGGAACAACGGTTTCAGTGTTGGCATTCCCCAAGCTGTCCACCACGTTCATGGTGACCGCCTGTTTGAGCCGGATAGCCGTTTGCAGAGTCTCCAAGCCGAGCTGGGTGGACGCCTCGCCGGTGGTTTCGGCCGGGACGGCACGGTGTTGGCGCAGCACCGAAAGCTGTGCCTCCACGTCGTCCTCCGGCGGAGCCGTTCGGGGCGCTGTGTAGACCGGACGGGCGCTGCCAGGCAGCGCCGTGGTTCGCTTGAAACGCACGACGGCGGTCTCGGCCTCCTGCACTGCAGGCGATAGTCCCAGCTCGCGAAGGACGCGCGCAGTCTCTCGCGGGCTGGCAGAGGAGGTCAGGACAGTGGGTGCGATGCGCACCAAGCTCAAAGCCGACGTCCGGGCTTCGCGGAGAAGATCGGTAATGGCGGTCTCGTCGTCGCTCTGGATGAAGCTGGCACTCGTTCCGATTCGGAGGCGGCCGTGCCGGGAAGCGGTGTCCTGGATAAGGTACTCCAAAGGTTGGGGCACGTCCGTGGCCGAATGCTCACGGAGGAACGCCAACAGAGATTCCGCATCCTGTCCGGCGTCCAAGGCCCTCCGGATGGAGGTGGCCGAGAACCGGTAGATCGACGCCGGACCCTGGCCCTCGGCGTCGGCCATCAGCAGCAGCGTATCGCCCAGCTCCGGCGCGAGGTACCCGGGCGCCACTGCTGTGAGATCGGCTTGGAGGAGAATATGGTTCACGGCGGCCGGTAAATGCTCACCAAGGATGGTCAGGGCTTTTTCCGGCTGGGCATCGGCAATGGCCGCACCCAATTGGGTTAACGCCCCTGATCCCATCAGGCCCAGAAGCGTGGCTTCCTCAAGGATGCCTCGGACCAGTGAACTGAACCGGCGGGACATCCGCGGCTGGGACCACTCGGCCCGCTGCAGTACAGCCCTGGCGTCCAAAACAGGCGCTTTGCCATCCGGTGCGGCCGCTTCGGCTGTGAGCTCATTGAGAATTTCAAGGACCCGACGGCGAACAACAGGGGCGTCGGGCCGTTGCGCTTCCGCGGACAAAGCGTTGATGGTGGTACCGGCCGTGCCTTGATGGGCGGCCGACGACGTCGGGCCGGTGAGGGGCTGCCCCACCAGGGAAGGTGCCCTCTCGCTGGCCAGCCAGGCATTGACCAGCCACAACCACTGTTCCTGCCGGGGAAGGTTGAGCCATTCGAGCGATGGCGGCTGGACCCACGTGGAACTGTCCACGTCCAAACGGAGCAATCCCGCCATGGCGCACAACTCCAGGAGGACGGCCGTTTCATGGACACCCAAGCGGATGGATTCGGCCAATCGCCGCAACTCGCGCACACCCACACCGCCGCTTCGCAGCGTCGCCAGGGGTTGTTCCCGCACCGCGAACAACAGCTCAGCAGTCAGCCGCAGGATTTCCGCGATCGCCCCCATGGCCGCATTCCGTCGCAGGGCAGCACTGGTATGGCCGAGTTCCGGAACAGGTGGCGTCAGCGTGAAGTCGTCCACGATCGCACCTCCGCGCAACGCAAGACCCACGCTGTGGGGCAGCTCCACGTGGCCGGCATCCAGGGGGACCAGCAAACCGCGGGCCAACAGCCAGTCGATAGGGCCGACGTCGTGACTTTCGTGGGTGACCGAGGCCCGGCGCTGCGCTTGGGGCACTGCGCCCATGGCCCAGCTGCCGAATTTGTCCAACAAGCCCGTGGTCCGCGCCGGCGCCGTCGCAAGGATGGCGCGCAGATTCTCAGGGTTGGATGTCCAGCGTTGCAATGCCAACGCAGCGTCCATGGGAGTGCTGGCGGGGTGGATGCCCGCGCCGCTTTGATGAAGCTCGGCCACCAACTGCACTACCCGCTGGGCAAAGGCCGGTTGTAACCGGACAAGTTCGGTGTAGCTGCGCCCGAGTCCCGCCGGGTAGATGCCGATCACGTCCTTGAGGCTGCCCACCGGAAGATAAAAGCGCTGACGGGACGATGTTGCTGGTGACCCGGTGGGCGGATCCGCCCTGTGGACCAGTGCCAGTTCCTGCAGCTTTGCGAGGATGGGATCCAGTGCCGAAAGGGTGGAACCGGCAATGACCTTCTTCAGCCCGGCCGCGGAAATACTGTGGCCGGTATCGGCATTGGTACACAGGTGCAGCGTCTCCAGCACCTGCATTTCCGGTTTGTTCAGGCGTTCCAGGGCCCGTTGGACACTGACCCGGGCGCTCGCCCTCGCAGCCAGGGCCGCAAAGTCGGGCGCCATGGGGGAGATCAGGTCCGGCCGCGCGGCAAACAAGGCCCGCAGCGAATCGTCGCTGCGCGCTTCCAATTCCTTGCTGAGCGCGCGAATAAGGGACATCAATCCAACGTTACCGCTCCGGGGCCGCTGGTGCCTGTCAGCGGGGGCGCAGGTTATTGCCGGCGCCGCTGGCGAACGGAGTCAACTACCAGGAATATGCCGAGCATGAAGGCCACGGGCAGTCCGTAAAGTGCCGTCCAGGTTACCCACACCGGCGCAACTCCCTCATTAAAAGCCACAGCCATGACCGTGCCCACTGCGGCCAGGGAGAGGACTGCAATGACGGCGGCGATGATCATGAGGGGGCGGCGGTAACCCGGGAAAGTCATGGGCACAACGCTAGCAGTTAGGCCGCAGAGGGGACTTCTGTCTGCACCATTGTTGCCGCTCTTGTCCTGTTCGCGTGCTGCCTGTGTCTTGTTCCGGTGCTGCGTGGTCGCGGCAAAGCGGGAATAGGGGGTCCGGCAGGATAACCTTGAAGGAACAGACCAACACGGACCGGGCTGTCACCCTCGATCCCGCAGATCCCTGCGGATGCGGTGATTGGCCCGACGTGTCTCCCAAAGCAAGAACGAAGAAGGTTGATTACGTGCCTACCGGCAAGGTCAAGTGGTATGACAAGGAAAAAGGCTTCGGATTCCTCGCGGCAGAAGACGGGCAGGAAGTATTCCTGCCCAAAACGTCCCTGCCCGCGGGCGTAACTGAGCTCAAGGCCGGAACCCGGGTGGAGTTCGGCGTTGCCGACGGCCGCCGTGGCGCCCAGGCGCTGGGACTGCGCGTCCTGGAGAAAACGCCGTCCATCGCCAAAGCCAAGCGCATGAACGCCAAGGACCTTGCACCCATGGTGCAGGACCTGGTGACGGTACTGGATAACCTCTCCGGCTCCTTGTCTTCAGGCAAGTACCCCGACGGCAACAAGGCAAAGGCCATCAGCCTGGCCCTGCGCAAGGTTGCCGACGAGCTGGAAGCTTAGGACCGCCATGACTTCGGAATCCGCACAGGACACCAAGGCCGGCCCTGAAGCTGCCCAGGCTCCTGGAAACGGGGAAGCCCCCGCGCGGAAGCCTGTCGCGGCCAAACCGCGCACCGGGTTACCCGTGTGGCGCACCGGCAAGCCTGACGCGTTTCTGGCTGCCGCCGTCGATGCTGCTCGTGTTGCAGTTGAAGGCATCGCCAGCCCGGGTGAAGTGGGGGCGCACCTTGGCGCCAAGTCGGAGGGCGACCGTGTGGTGACCCACCTGTTCGAGTCCCGCCTCGCCGGCTACGGCGGCTGGCAGTGGTACGCCGTGCTCACCCGGAACTCCCGCTCCAAGGTGGTAACGGTGAGCGAGCTCGGTTTGCTGCCCTCAGAGGATTCCATCCTGGCCCCGGAGTGGGTGCCGTGGGCCAAGCGCGTCCGTCCCGAGGATGAGACGCCGTTGGTGGAAGAGACTGTTGAGGACGTCACGGAGGAGTCCGTGCAGGCCGCAGAAGACGAGGCCACCGAGGCAGCCGAGGATTCCGACGACGCTGAAGACGACGACGAAACCGGGGCTGAATAGGCATTGCGGAAACCCGGGGTGACCACAGTGAAGGCGGACGCTGATGTCCACCTTTAGGTCACTCGGAATCCTCAACTACCGCATCTGGTTCTTCGGTGCGCTGATCTCCAACATCGGCACCTGGATGCAGCGGACGGCGCAGGACTGGTTGGTCTTTGACCACTTGACCGCGCACGACGCCGGGGCCATGGGCATTACCCTGGCACTCCAACTCGGTCCCCAGCTTTTCCTTGCTCCGTGGGCGGGGCTGCTGGCCGACCGCTACAGCCGGCGGAAGCTCTTGCTCCTTACTTTGGTGGCCATGGCCCTCCTCAGTACGGGCCTGGGCGTGTTGGTACTGCTGGGCGTCGCTGAACTCTGGCACGTCTACCTCTTTGCCCTCATGCTTGGAATAGTCACTGCCGTGGACGCCCCCGTCCGCCAGACTTTCGTCTCCGAACTCGTCACCGACGATTACCTGCCCAACGCGGTTGCGCTCAACAGCGCCTCCTTCAACGTGGCGCGGATGATCGGCCCCGCTGTTTCCGGTGTTCTGACGGTGGTGGTGGGCCCCGGCTGGGTGTTCCTCATCAACACGGTGTCTTTCGTTGCCATGCTGTGGGCACTGAAACTTATTCCTGCGTCCTCACTCCGCAGTCAACCCCGGGCAGCCGCGGGCAAGGGGCGGATCAGGGAGGGATTGCAGTATGTCAGGAACAGGCCCGACATCCAGGTGGTCCTGGTGGCGATCTTCATCGTGGGCACGTTCGGGCTCAATTTCCCCCTGTTTATCGCAGCCATGGTGGGCACCCAATTCGGCATGGATGCGGGTGCCTTTGGGGCCTTGAACTCGGTCATGGCCATTGGCTCGGTGACCGGTGCGCTGTTGGCCGCCCGGCGAGGCAGGCCGCGCCTCAGGTTGATCTTCGGGGCCGCCGGCGGGTTCGGACTTGCCAGCGCCCTGGCCGCATTGGCACCCAACGCCGTGCTGTTCGGGCTCGCCCTGATTCCGTGCGGACTCTTCGCCCTGACCCTTATCACCAGCGCCAACGGCTACGTTCAATCCACCACGGAAGCCGTGATGCGCGGGCGGGTCATGTCCCTCTACATGGCCATCTTCATGGGCGGCACCCCCATCGGGGCACCGCTGGTGGGGTTGGTGGCCAACGTCGGTGGCCCACGGTGGGCCGTGGGCGTCGCCGCGGTTGCCGGCGTCAGCACCGCCGTCGTGGGTTTGCTGTGGATCATCCGTGCGAAACAACTGCGGCTCCGTTTTGACCGCCGGGCCCGCGGACTGCGGCACTTCCGGGTGGAGTCGCTGCTTGCCCCTCCGGATACGGACGACGACGGCGCAAGCAGGCAGGGCGGGTAGCGCACCTTAAATGGCGGCGGCTTAAATGGCAGCGGCGCCGTACGGGAGCTACCCGCACGACGCCGGCCAAAGCCCGTGGTGCTACTTCTTCAGTTCTCCCACCACGTAGTCGATGCTGGCGAGCAGCGCGGAAACGTCGTCCGGCTCGATGGCGACGAAGGTGGCGATGCGGAGCTGGTTGCGGCCGAGCTTACGGTACGGTTCGGTGTCCACCACGCCGTTGGCGCGCAGGACCTTGGCGATGGCCGCGGCGTCAATGGAGTCGTCAAAGTCGATGGTGGCGATGACGTTGGAGCGGTCCTCGGCGTTTGCGACGAAAGGCGTGGCGTACTCGGAGGCCTCAGCCCAGGAGTAGATGCGGTTGGCAGAATCTGCCGTGCGCTTGCTGGCGAAGTCCAGGCCGCCGTTGCTGTTGAGCCACTGCACCTGTGCGTCCAGGGTCACCAGGGTGGAGAGCGACGGGGTGTTGTAGGTCTGGTTCAGCTTGGAGTTATCAATGGCCGTCTGCAGGTCCAGGAAGTCCGGGATCCAGCGGTCGCTGGCCTTGATGCGTGCAGCACGCTCCAGGGCTGCGGGGGAGAAGAGGCCCAGCCAGAGGCCGCCGTCGGAGGCGAAGTTCTTTTGCGGGGCGAAGTAGTAGACGTCCGATTCGGCAACGTCAACGTCCAGCCCGCCGGCCGCCGAGGTGGCATCCACCAGGACGAGGGAGCCTTCATCAGCACCCTGGACGCGTTTGACGGGCGCAGCCACGCCCGTTGACGTTTCATTCTGGGGCCAAGCGTAGACGTCAACGCCGGCTTCGGCCTGTGCCACCGGGCGGGTTCCGGGTTCGGCCTTGATGATGGAGGAAGCATCGAGGAAGGGTGCCTTGTTGGTGGCGGCAGCGAACTTGGAACCGAACTCACCGAAGGACAAGTGCTGTGCCTTCTTCTCCACCAGGCCAAACGCCGCCACATCCCAGAACGCCGTTGAGCCGCCTACGCCGAGGACAACCTCGTAACCTTCCGGAGCGCGGAAGAACTGGCTGAGTCCTTCACGGACCGAACCCACCAGGTTCTTGACCGGAGCCTGGCGGTGGGAGGTACCCAGGATGGTGGACGATGCTGCAGACAACGCCTCGATCTGTTCCGGGCGAACCTTGGACGGTCCAGCGCCGAAGCGTCCGTCCTTGGGCAGAAGGTCGGCGGGAATGGTGATGCTGTTGTCGCTCACGTGGCGCTCCAATGGGTGTCGGCTAGAGATGGGAGGTGGCATGGGGCATCAACTGCCCCTTCGACACCCCAATTCTGCCTGACACGGCCCGGCCTCAGGAACCTGCCACCGTCATAGTCCGCCACGTGGAATGCGGTCCCACCGAATGCGACCGGAATTATCCAGAGTAATTCCAAATAAGCTAGGCTGGGGGTTGGCGTTCAGGGGGCGGCGGTGCACACCGTCCGCCCTTGCCAGGGACGCGGTACGGTGGAGATTACGCAAGGAACTGCGTTCGAGGAGAGCTGAGCTGGATGACGGATCTGATCGATACCACTGAGATGTATCTTCGGACCATTTTGGAGCTTGAAGAAGAAAACATTGTGGCCCTGCGGGCCCGCATCGCCGAGCGCCTGCGGCACTCCGGCCCCACTGTTTCCCAGACCATCGGACGCATGGAGCGCGATGGCCTGGTGATTGTGTCCAACGACCGCCACCTGGAACTGACGGAAGCGGGCCGGAAGCGCGCCACCGAAGTCATGCGCAAGCACCGCCTCGCGGAGCGCCTGCTGGCCGACGTCATTGGGCTCGATTGGGCCTACGTCCATGATGAAGCGTGCCGCTGGGAGCACGTCATGAGCGAGCGTGTGGAGCGTCGGCTCTACGAGCTCTTGGAACACCCCACGGAGTCTCCCTACGGCAACCCCATCCCCGGACTTGAAGCGCTTGGCGGCCTTGCCAGCCAGCCCTTCCCTCGGCTGGATGTCAACCTTCTCCAGGCAATGGACGGATATGCCGCCGCTACCCGCGTGGTGGTCAGCCGCCTCGCGGAGCCCATCCAGGTTGAGCCGGAGCTCCTGACCCAATTGGACGAAGGCGGAATCCGTCCCGGCGCAAGTGTCTCGCTGGAGCGCGTCGGCGAGTACATCTCCGTCCGTGTTCCGGGCATCGAAGGCGCTTTGGAGCTGCCGCCCGAGGTGGCCGCGCACGTCTTCGTATCCCTCAACTGAGTGTCGCCGGCAGCGCCGTGTCAAACCTCACTTCTGTCACTTTTTAGCGTGCGTGACCTGCGGTTTTCCGAAAATAGTGATAAGGGCTTCTCGCTCTGAGCCCGATCCTGTTGATAACGAATTTATTACCGAAGGCCTTAATCCCCTATAGTTATTTACTAGCGCTGATACCAAAGCGTTACCTGATCCGGAGCCGAGCTCTGCCAGCGGATCAGGTGTGTCACCCACCACTGGCAGAGGCGGGGGAACCACAAGCGGCTGTCTAAAGAAGCAGCCTTGGGGTGAAGTCCGCAGCAGAAGTGCCCACGTATACAAGTCCCTCTTGGGATACCTGTGTGCCGTGAGCGCCTCGCGCGGACCGGGTCTTTGTACTCTCTGACCCGAATCCGACAGCTAACTTCGCAGGCTTTTGAGAGAGGAACAGAGTTTGACATCGCAGAACGTCAGGGGTCGCCGCCGCGCGTCCGGCCCCGCTGCTGAGCTGCGGCCAGCCACCGTCGTCACGGAGATCCGGCCCCGCGCCACCGAGCGTCAAGTGCGCCGCCGTAAGAGCCCCCTGCGCCAGGTTGCCGACTTCGCCGCTGCCAGCGGCGTCGGGCAGAAGGCCGGTGTTGCGCTTGCCGCCACCGGGCTTGCCCTGACTGTCGGCCTGCCGGCCACCAGCCCGGTCATGGCCACCTCGGAATCGGGCCAGACCGAGTCCGCCCTCGCCGTCGCAGCCCCCGCGGGCAGCCAGCCCGAGGTTTCCGCGGCAGCGTCGGCAAAGATCGACTTCAGCCGAGCCGCAGTCGCCACTGCCGCTGACCCCGATGGGAAGTTGAAGCAACTGCTCAGCGCCCAGTCGGCCGGAAGCATCCAGCGCGCATCATCCGTTGGCACCATGGCCAGCCCCCTTGACACACTTACCACGGCATCGCCCTTCGGCTACCGTGTCAGCCCCCTCACGGGCGGCGCCGGCGACTTCCACCGGGGCCAGGACTTCGTTGCCCAGTGCGGCACCGCTGTCCACGCAGCAGCAACCGGCAAGGTCACTTTCGCCGGATGGCACGAATATGGCGGAGGCAACCGTGTGGTTATCGACCACGGCAACGGCCTCGAGACCACGTACAACCACCTGTCGTCCTTCACCGTCCAGGTGGGACAAACCGTCAACCGTGGCGATACCGTCGCGCTGAGCGGCACCACGGGCGCTTCAACCGGCTGCCACCTCCACTTCGAGGTTCAGGTCAACGGTGAAGTCGTAGACCCCATGGGCTGGCTCTAACCAATCTGATGGTCGCCTCTCGCATGTGCGGGACACCCCGTGACCTGAATGTGACATTTGCGTTCAACTGTTGTAGCGTACAGAGCGCATCGGCTTTTTAGGGGGCCGGTGCACTTGAGTGGATTGCCTAGCTCTGCCACCTCTCAAGGTCCGTTCGCATAAATCGTCTGGCAGGGGCGGGGGAACCACTTCTGGTCTTCGTGAGAAGGCCTTGGGGTTAAGTCGCAAAACTTCCTTGGAAGCGGCGCGGCCGGATGACTCCCATCCGAATCCGACAGCTCACCTCGCAGGCATTGGGAGAGGCTACCTACGTGTCATCACGCACTACCCCTGCGCGCCATCGCGCCCAAACGGTTCGCACGAACCCGTTGAACACGCTTTCCAAGGCTGTATCCACCAACGCCGGAACCATGAGCCGTCAGGCCATCGTTCTGGCCGCAGCCTCAGGCCTCGTCCTCACCGTCGGATTGCCCGCACAGGCAGCCGACGCCGATGTTTCCAAGACTGAAGCCTCCAGCACCCAGCAGCTGGTTGTAACGGCAGTGGTTACCGCAGAGCCAACAGCCACCGTTTCCTTCGAGAGCCCCACCGTGGCCACCAAGGAAGCCCCCAAGGTAGTCCAGCGCGCAGCGCAGGTTACCGAACGAGCAACGGCCACCACGGACGAAGCCCCTGAAGCCGTGACGGCTAAGTCCTCCGAGGCCAAGGACCCGGCTGCCAGCGCAGCTGCTTCCGGCCTTGCTGCTATTGCCTACACCGGCATCGGCTCCCCGTACGTTTGGGGCGGAACAACACCTAACGGCTGGGACTGCTCCGGCTTCACCCAGTGGGTCTACGCCCAGGCAGGCATCAGCATCCCGCGCGTGAACGCCTGGACGGCTATGACGCCCACCAGCACTCCTTCTCCCGGCGACCTCGTCATGCAGAACGGCGGAGCCCATGTGGGCATCTACGTCGGCAATGGCATGATGATCAGCGCTTTGAACCCCGGCCAGGGAACGCTGCTGCACTCCGTAGCGTCCACCGGCACCTCCTCGTTCTACACCCTCCGCTAGAAACAACCCGGTTCGGGGTGGGCCGGCATGCCCGCAATGCCGGTCCTACCCGCTACCCGTGTGCACCCCAACGGCGCTCGGATACGAAAAGAGAAAATCATGACCAGTGCAAACAAGCTTGCACGGCACCGCGCTGAGGCCCCCAAGACCAGCTCGCTTGCCGTCATTGCCAAGGCTGTCAGCTCCAACGCCGGTGGCGTTGGCCGCCAGGCAGCAGTGATCGCCGCAGCTTCAGGCCTGGTCCTGACCAGCGGCATCGCGGCCAACGCAGCCGAGACCAACGTTGATCGTGAGTCGACCTCCACGTCCACATTGGACGTCCAGTCCGTAGTGCAGGCCACCATCGCGGCCGACTCCACTGTGGCTATCTCTTACGAGCGTCCCGTGGTTACCACGGTGGAAGCTCCGGCTCCCGTTGTGGTGGAAGAAGCGCCGGCCAAGGTTGAAGCCAAGGTTGAAGCCAAGGAAGCACCTGCGGTTGCCGCCAAGGCCGCTCCTGCAGCCAACGCCACCGTGGCCGTCAGCAACTCAACCCCCGCTCCGGCAGCTCCGGCGGCTTCCAGCGGACTCGGCGCAGCCATCGCTGCAGCTGCTTACGCCCAGCTCGGCGTCACCCAGGACTGCACCATGCTGGTCACCAACTCCCTTGCAGCCGTGGGAATCAACTTCCACGACTGGCCTGCAGGTTACCTCTCCTTGGGCCGCACGGTCAGTGCAGCAGAAGCCCAGCCCGGCGACCTCGCCTACTACGCAAACGGTGGTTTGGCCGGACAGGCGCACATCGCTGTATACGTGGGCAACGGCCAGGCAGTTCACGGTGGATGGAACGGATCCACCACGGCACTGTTCAGCGTCAACGTCGGTTCCGGCCCGGTTTTCATCCGCGTCAACGGCTGATTCACTTTCTTCAGAACACCCCGCAGGCTCCGGCCGGCGGGGTGTTCTGCTTTAACCGCGCATGAACTCTTGCCGACACTGTGAGCGAAACGACAGAAAAATTCGTTGATACGGCATATAAGTGCTTACCCTTATGTTGTCGATCCACAGCCCGTACATGCAGAGGGCAGCCGGCCCTCGTGCCCCTGACGGGTGCGGCCGTGAAGAGGTACGTGCATGCGCACACTCGTTCTGAATGCTGGATATGAACCGCTGGCGGTAATAACATTCCGCCGGGCGCTGGTCCTTGTGCTCACTGGGAAAGCTAGCGTAGTGGCCGAAGGCGACGAGCCTGTCGTCGGGCCACAGGAAATTCTTGGACGCCCGTCCGTGATTCTCCTTAACCGCTACATACGTCCCAAGTACAACAAGGTCACCGCCGTGAGCCGCCGCGGGGTGCTTCGCCGCGACGGTCACCGGTGCGCCTATTGCGGCAAAACAGCCCACACCATAGACCACGTCCACCCCAAATCCAGGGGCGGCGCGGATTCCTGGGAAAACCTGGTTGCGGCGTGCTTGAAATGCAACAACGCCAAAAGCGACCACACACTGGCTGAAATGGGTTGGAAGCTCCGTTTCAAACCCGGGGTGCCCCAGGGAACCATGTGGCAGATCAAAGAACTCGAGAAACCTGCGCCGGACTGGGACCCGTTCCTGTTGCCGGAATCCGCTGCCTGATCGATTTCTGCTGACCTCCGGCCGCCCGGGTAGTCTGGGCGGATGGAGTTCAACGCCGTGATTTTGGCGGGTGGCAGGGCCACCCGCCTCGGCGGCGTGCCCAAACCATGGTTGAAGTACGACGGCGACACCCTCCTTTGGCTCGCACTTCAGGCTGCCCGGGGTGCTTCGGCGGTGGTTGTGGTGGGGCCGGATGAGCCCGGCTCAGGCGGCGGCGAGCAAGGAACCGCCGGGCATCTACCGGACGCTGTTCTGCGGACACGCGAAGAACCTGTATTCGCAGGGCCGGCAGCTGCCATCGCGGCCGGCTTGAGCGCGCTGAAGAATGGCGGTAGGAGCACTCCATGGACGCTGGTGCTTGCCTGCGATATGCCGCATGCATCCCGCGGTGTTGGCCTCCTTTGGGCCGCTCTTGAGTCCAGTCCCGGAATGGAAGGAGCCATGGCCGTCTCTGCCGACGGCCGGAAGCAGCCACTTCTGGGGGCCTACAGTACAGAGGCCCTGGAAAGGGAAGTGGCCGTAGCTTCGGGAGGTTCCGGGTTAACGAACTCATCAGTGTTCCGCCTGCTTGCTAGGCTGAACGTGCTGGACGTTGAAGTCCCCGCTGGGTCCACCGATGACGTGGATACATGGGAGGACGCTGCGGCCTTGGGCATTGACTACGAGTTGGAGGCGGACGTGAAGAGCCAGGAAGAGACGCTCGAGGAATGGTGCCGGACACTGCTTCAGGCATTCGAGCTTGAGGGCGTGGAAGTGGACATCAACGAGGTCCTCGCGGTGGCTGGAGTAGCAGCACATTCCGTGGTGCGCCCCGCCGCACCCCTGACCACGTTTATTGCAGGTTACGCGGCCGGAATGGCCCGCGGAATCGGCCAAGCCAGCGATGACGCGTCCATGAACGCTGCCTTGGAACTGGCCCGCAAAATTGCCCGTGAGTACTCGGAGTCCGGGACCGGCCCGGAATGACGGAGGCCCCCAACGAGGGCCATCACGCGGCGCACACATGGCATGAGGCCCGGCAGCGTGCGTTCGACGTCGCCACACCCATTCCGTCGGGCCCCGTGCCGCTCAGCTCAGCGCTCGGGCGCACCCTGGCCTCGGATGCCCTGGCAGTGCAGGACATGCCCCATTATGCGTCTTCCGCCATGGATGGATGGGCCGTTAACGGCAGCGGTCCGTGGATCCTCAGCGAACCGGGGCAGAGGCTTGCACCGCACCAGGCCAGTCCCATAGTTACGGGCGGGCTTATTCCGCCCGGTGCCAAGGCAGTACTGCGCAGTGAAAGCGGCGTGATAGCTACTGACGAGGATGGCCTGCCGGTTCTTGCGCTGGGAGGCAGCGCCAAACCGGGGGAGCCCCGCAACGGCCAACATATCCGAAAGGCTGCGGAAGAGGCCGCTGAGGGTGATGTCCTGCTCAAGGCCGGCACGGTGCTGAATCCGGCCCATATTGCCTTGGCAGCGCTTGCGGGCCTGGACCATCTTGTGGTGCTCGGAAAACCCTTGGTCCGTTTCCTCCTGACGGGCTCGGAAGTAGTGGCTCACGGTGTTCCCTTGCCCGGCCAGGTCAGGGATACCTTCGGTCCGCAGCTGGGCGCCGTGGTGGAGCTTTTGGGCGGCATTGCCGGGGAGCAGCTCAGGGTGGGTGACAGCTATGAGGAGTGGATCGACGCACTCCAGGACACCGAGCCAACGCTGGACGAGCCGGGACCCGGGGACCACTTCGGTGAAGCGGAACCTCCTGCCGACGTCGTTATTACCACGGGCGGCACGGGACGCTCTGGAACGGACCACCTACGCAAAGCCGTAGCTGAACTTGGCGGGAATTTGCTGATTGATGGGATCGCCATGCGTCCCGGACATCCGGCGGTGTTGGCAGAGTTGCCCGATGGTCGGTTTGTGGTGGGCCTGCCTGGAAATCCGCTGGCGGCCATGATGGCTTTGTTCACCGTGGGTGGACCGCTGCTGGCGGCCTTGGGCCATGGCCGTTTGGAGGAGGTGGGCGAGGTTCCCTGTGGCACCACCCTTGATGCTGAGCCCGGTCGCACCCGCCTGATGCCGTTCAAGCTGGTGTATGGGTTGGCGTCGCCAGCCAATCATGCAGGCCCTGGAATGATGCGTGGCCTGGCCGGCGCCGACGGGGTCATGGTGGTGCCGCCGCATGGTGTCCAGCTGGGCGAAGCGGTGCCCGCCTTCGCCGTACCCTGGGGAAAAGCGCTTCCCGTGCCGAAGGCGCCGGAAGAGAAGAGCCGCAAGGCCGTGCCTCGGCAACAAAGGAAGGCTCCTTCCGGCCCTGTGGACTGGAGTGCGTTGGACACCTGAGGCGCGTCATGAAGGGGTTTGGCTCTGCTGACAAAGTGCAATGATGGACACATGAACAGGCATGCTCCCGAACAGGACATCAATGAAGATGACCTGCAGATCCACCCGCCCAAACAAGCCGCGGCAGGCCTTAAAGCTGTCACGGTTGCCCTCGAACGAGGTTATGCCCAGGCCGGCGTGGGCCGCACGGTCCGTTCCATGCTCAGGGTCAACCAGCATGACGGGTTCGATTGTCCGGGCTGTGCGTGGCCGGAATCAATCACGGGCAAACGCAGTCCCGCAGAGTTTTGCGAAAACGGTGCCAAGGCGATCGCCGAGGAGAGCACCACCAGGACAGTCGGTGCCGAATTCTGGGCTAAGCATTCCCTGGCAGAACTTGAGGACAAAACAGAGTACTGGCTGGGGAGCCAGGGAAGATTGTCCGAGCCTGTGGTCATCAAACCGGGTGACACCCACTACTCGGCCATCACATGGGCCGACGCCTTTGCCTTGATCGGCAAACACATCAACGCCACAACTCCGGATAAGTGCGTGTTCTACACCTCCGGCAGGACGGCCAACGAGACCGCGTTCATGTACCAGCTGTTTGCGCGAAGCCTCGGAACCAACAACCTCCCCGACTGCTCCAACATGTGCCATGAGTCATCCGGTAGTGCCCTCAACCCCACCATCGGGATCGGAAAAGGCACTGTGTCGTTGGAGGACATCCACCACGCGGAGCTGGTCCTGGTAGTGGGCCAAAACCCTGGAACCAACCATCCGCGCATGCTCTCCGCCCTCCGCGACTGCAAGAACAACGGCGGCAAAATCATTGCGGTCAACCCGCTTCCCGAAGCCGGCCTCCTGAACTTCAAGGACCCCCAGTCCCTCAACGGCATGATTGGCGGTGGGACCACCATTGCCGATGAGTTCCTGCAGATCAAGGTAGGCGGCGACCTCGCCCTCTTCCAGGCGCTCGGCCACCTGCTCCTGGAGGAGGAGAAACGGAACCCGGGGACGGTCGTCGACCATTCCTTCATCGCCGGGCAGACCGAAGGTTTCGCCGCCTACCAGGAAGCCCGTTCGGTTCTGGACTGGGACGAAACGGAGCGGGCAACAGGGCTGAGCCGGGAGGAGATTACCAAGGCGGCTTCGATGTTGGCGGCCTCGAAGGCAACCATCATCTGCTGGGCCCTTGGTTTGACCCAGCAGCCGCACTCGGTGGATACACTCCGGGAGATCATTAACCTCCTTCTGCTCCAGGGCAACTTCGGCAAACGTGGAGCCGGTGCCTGTCCCGTGCGGGGCCACTCGAACGTCCAAGGCGACCGCACCATGGGCATCTGGGAGAAACCCAAGGAATCCTTCCTTGCCGCGCTGGATGCCGAATTCGGCTTCCACATGCCACGGGATCATGGCTATGACTCCGTGGAAACCCAGCACGCCCTGGAAAAGGGCGAGGTGGATGTTTTCGTCTCCATGGGCGGAAACTTCGCAGCGGCGGGATCGGACACGGCAGCCTTGGAGGAAGGCTTGAAGAAAGCCGGACTGACGGTCCACATTTCCACCAAGCCCAACCGCGCCCACGTGGTGCACGGCAAAACGTCCCTGATCCTGCCCACGCTGGGCCGGACGGACACAGACGACAAGCACCCCAAGGGCAAACAATTCCTCTCCGTGGAGGACTCCATGTCCGTCATCCACAAAACACAGGGGCGGCTGGAGCCCGTGTCCGAGCACCTGCTGAGCGAACCGGTGATCGTGGCCCGCATGGCGCAAGCAACGCTGGGGGACAACCACAGTGTGGACTGGCGTGCCATGGCCGAGGACTACGACGTCATCCGGGACCACATCTCACGCGTCATCCCCGGCTTTGAGGACTTCAACGCCCGGGTTCGAACCAAGAATGGCTTCGTCCTGCCCAACCCGCCGCGCGATACCCGCACCTTCGCCACGGACATCGGCAAAGGACGTTTCTCCGTGCGGCCCTTGGAGTACCTTGAAGCGCCGGCGGGCCACCTGATTCTCCAGACGGTTCGCAGCCACGATCAATACAACACCACCTTCTACGGTTTGGATGACCGGTACCGCGGCGTCTCGGAGGGGCGTCGTGTAATCCTGGTCCACCCGGAGGACCTGATGGAACTTGGCTTCGAGGACCGGGACCTGGTGGACGTCATCTCCACCTTCGCGGGAACTGAACGGCGTGCCAACAAGTTCCGGCTGATCGGGTACCCCACGGCCAAGGGCTGTGCCGCAGCGTATTTCCCGGAGGCCAACGCCCTGGTGCATCGCGAACTGGTGGCACGGGAATCCAACACCCCCGGGTACAAAGCCATGACCGTGCGCTTTATCCAGCATGAGGAGAACGGATCCTGATATGGGACGTGTAACCCAGCGCCGCAAGGTGCACAAATTTGTCCTGGACAGCTCGCCCCAGGCATTGGAGCATCCCGTCCGGTTCAAGGAAGACGTCCTGGCCGTTGAGGAGCCGCTGGAGATCCGCTTGGGCGAGATGTCCTTTTCCGTGACCATGCGAACCCCCGGAGACGACTTCGATCTCGTCGCGGGGTTCCTGGTGTCCGAAGGGATCATCTGGGAGCCCGGACAGTTGATCTCGGAGCGCTTCTGCTCCGGGGAGGACGAAAACGGTGTGCAGACCTTCAACGTGGTGGATGCCCAGCTCAGACCGGACGTGGAACGGCCCGACACCGGCCGCAATGTGTTCACCTCCAGCTCGTGCGGAATCTGCGGTACGGATTCCATCGAGGCCGTCCGCAAGTCCTCACACCACAGCCCGCGCGAGGATAATGTGACGGTCCCGGTCCGGGCCTTGGCTGCCCTCCCGGACCGCCTCCGCGAGGCACAGGCTGTTTTTGATAAGACCGGTGGCGTTCACGCCGCGGGACTTTTCAGGATCCACGACGACGGCACCACCGAGTTGCTGTGCCTCCGCGAGGACGTAGGCAGGCACAACGCCGTGGACAAGGTGGTGGGCTGGGCTTTGCGCGCCGGTATGCTCCCGCTGAAAGGGACGGTGCTTCAGGTGTCCGGCAGGGCTTCGTTCGAACTCGTCCAGAAAGCTGCCATGGCCGGTATCCCTGTGCTGGCCGCCGTGAGCGCACCGTCCAGCCTCGCGGCGGAACTGGCGGAGGAAACGGGAATCACGCTGGCCGGCTTCAGCCGTGGGCTCAGCCTCAATGTGTACGCCGGACGGGACAGAGTGGTTGCCGAAGCCCCGGATGCGGACCCGTTGTCCGTTGGTGATAGCCCTCAGTCACTTGGCTATTAAGCTGGAACAACGTAGATTTTATCCATCGATTGGAAGCGTGGCGATGCCACATTCGCCGTCCGCACCCAGCACTACCGGGTCGCGGTAACCAAGCTAACTACCCAGCGAACGCCCAAAGGGGAACTCATTGCACGACGACCGCCGGATCACTGAACAGCGTCTCGATCGATTTGTTCGGGAACGCATTCTTCCGGCCATTTATGGCAGGGCGATCCCGCTTCAGCTGAGCAGCTGGGATGCGCCTGGCGAGCCAGTGCCGGCCGCCGAGGCGCTGCGCCAGGTCTATGCACCGCAGGAACCCGGCGTTGCATGGGGTAAGGCGTGGAGCACCAAATGGCTGCGCCTGCAGGGTGAGGTACCGCAGGACTGGGGCATGGCTGAATCCACAACGGTGGAGATCATTGTTGATCTTGGATTCAACAGCGATGTCCCCGGGTTCCAGTGTGAAGGCACGGCGTGGCGCGCTGATGGAAGCATCATCAAAGCAATTTCGCCACGGAATTACCATGTGCCGCTCAAGCTCCTGGGTGGAGGTCAATCCGTGGATTTCTACGTGGAGGCCGCAGCCAATCCAGACGTCGCCCAGGGTTGGTCGTTCGCCCCCACCCTGCTGGGGGATAAAGCCACCTCCGGTGATGAGCCCCGATACCGGTTTGGCCGCATCGCCATCGCTGAACTGAACGAAACCGTGTGGGAACTCAACCAGGACATTTGGACGCTCAGCGGTCTGATGCACGAACTTCCCATGGAAATGCCGCGTCGCCATGAGATCCTGCGCGCCCTTGAACGCATGATGGACGTCATGGACCCGGACGACGTCGCCGGAACCGCTGCCGCAGGCCGTGCTGAGCTGGCCGAGGTCCTTAGCCGTCCCGCATATGCCTCGGCCCATGAACTGTTGGCTACCGGCCACGCACACATCGACTCCGCCTGGCTGTGGCCCGTCCGCGAAACCATTCGTAAGTGTGCCCGCACTTTCTCCAACGTGGTGGCGTTGATGGATGAGGACCCCGACTTCGTGTTCTCTTGTTCCTCGGCCCAGCAAATGGCGTGGATGAAGGAGTTCTTCCCAGAGCTCTTTGTGCGCATCAGGGAAAAGGTAAAAGGCGGCCAGTTCGTTCCAGTCGGTGGCATGTGGGTGGAATCGGATACCAACATGCCAGGCGGCGAGGCCATGGCCCGCCAGTTCGTGGAAGGAAAGAGCTTTTTCCTCAACGAGTTCGACGTCGAGTGCCAGGAAGCCTGGCTGCCCGATTCCTTCGGTTACTCCGGCGCCATCCCGCAGATCGTCAAGGAAGCCGGCTCGCGGTGGTTCCTCACCCAGAAGATTTCCTGGAACAAAGTCAACAGGATGCCTCACCACACCTTTGCTTGGGAAGGCATCGACGGCACCCGGCTGTTTACCCACTTCCCACCGGTGGATACGTACAACGCTGAGCTGCACGGACGCGAACTGGCCCACGCGGAGCGCAATTACCGTGATCACGGCCGCGGAACCATGTCACTGGTGCCGTTCGGCTATGGCGACGGCGGTGGAGGACCTACTCGCGAAATGGTCGCCGCTGCGCATCGTACGGCGGATTTGGAAGGCTCCCCGAAGGTCCGGATGGGCGCAGCCCGGGACTTCTTCATCCGAGCTGAGGCCGAGTACACCAATCTGCCGGTTTGGGTGGGTGAAATGTACCTGGAGATGCACCGTGGAACGTACACCAGCCAGGCAAAGACCAAGCTTGGCAACCGTCGGAGCGAACATCTCCTTCGCGAAGCGGAGCTCTGGTGCGCCACGGCCGCCGTCCGCCTGGGCGGGGCCTACGCCTATCCCGCCGACGAACTCAAGCGACTCTGGCGGCTGGTCCTCCTCCAGCAATTCCACGACATCCTGCCCGGCAGCTCCATCGCCTGGGTCCACCAGGACGCTGAACGGAACTATGAAGCCATAGCCCGGGACCTTGAGGGCATCATCAGCCACGCCACCCAGGCCTTGGTGGGGGAAGGTGATCAGCAGTTCCTGCTGAACGCCGCTCCGCATCAGCGCAACGGCGTCCCAGCACTGGGGGCGGCCGAGGCCACAGCACCGCACTCCGGCGTCCAGGTGGACGAGCTCGACGACGCCTACGTCCTGGACAACGGCATCATCCGGGCCGTCCTGAACCGTGACGGACTCCTGACATCGCTGGTGGACCACGCGAGCGGGAGGGACGCCATCGCCCCCGGGCACACCGGTAACCTGCTGGAGCTGTTCCGCGATACCCCGAATGAGTGGGATGCCTGGGACATCGAGGAGTTCTACCGCCGTAACGTCACCCCGTTGACCCACGCGGATGCGATCGACGTTGAGCGTTCGGCGGAGGCCGTCGTCGTGGTGGTCAAACGCACGGTAGGTGCCTCCACCATCACGCAACGCCTGACTCTCGACGCCGGTGCGGCGTCGCTGGGTATCAGCACCACGGTGGACTGGCAGGAACGCGAAAAGATGCTCAAAATCGCGTTCCCGCTGGACGTCAGGGCGGACCGTTCAGCGTCGGAGACCCAATTCGGCCATGTCTTCCGCCCGACGCACACCAACACTTCCTGGGAAGCTGCCAAGTTCGAGATCTGCGCCCACCGCTGGATCCACGTCGCCGAGCCCGGCTACGGCGTTGCAGTGAGCAACTCCTCCAGCTACGGGCACGACGTCACCCGGGCGGTCCGTGCCGATGGCGGAACCACGACGACGGTCCGCACCTCGCTGCTGCGTTCGGCGCGTTTCCCGGACCCGGAAGCAGATCGGGGCGAACACACGCTCGAGTTGTCCATCAGGCCCGGTGCTGCGATCGCTGATGCCGTGGAAGAGGGCTACCGCACCAACCTGAAGCCAAGGTTCGTCACAGGCGGACAATCGGTGGAACCCCTGCTCTCCGTGTCCAACCCTGCCATTGTGGTGGAAGCGGTGAAGCTAGCCGAGGATGGCTCCGGTGACGTTATTGTCCGGCTCTATGAATCGTTAGGGGAGCGTTCAACGGGAACCCTGAGGGCCAACTTTGAGAGCTCGGATGCGATGGCCACAGACCTGCTGGAGCGCACCACCGAAACCCCCGGCGTGACCGTGGAGGAAGGCCCCGTGGTCAAACTGGTACTCCGGCCCTTCCAGCTGGTCACGATCAGGCTCGTTCGCTGAGGTGGCTGGCGGAGTTACTGCGTTTGTTGGGTTACTCCGCCAGTTCCGCGTCGAGGGCATCTTTGAGCACTTGCACCCGGATGGGGATCACGGCGTCGTGGTGTTTGATCTGGTCTGCGACGTCTTTTGTGAACACATCTTCAACCAAAGTGGGCATGTCCCTCACACCGTTGACGTAGCGCTTGGCTGCAAAGTCGAACTCTGACCTGTTGTTTTTTATCCGGGTGTTGAGGGCTTTGAGTTCGTCGGCAATCGTACGGTATTCCGCGTCGGGGGCATTCCGGGCGGTGGCGTCATCGATCTTCTTGACGTACTCGTCCTTGAGCCGGACAAATTCGTTGTAGTTCTCCTCGGACTTTGCCGTTGTTTCAGCATGTGTTTCCAACTGGGCAATCTGGTTGTCCAGTGTGCGGGCAAACTCTACGTAGGACACGTTCTTCGATTGTTTGAGTTGGTTTACGGCTTCGCGGCACTGGACTGCTGCCTGTGCCAGGAGTGTTTGGCGTTCCCGGAGGTTGGCTGCTTTGGAGCCCACAAAGAGTCCGCTGCACCCGGCGTCCTGCCTGAAGAGGCCTTCGAACAGAGGGTAGGACTCCACCAGTCCTTCCATGGAGTCGAGGTAGGCCTGGTAGGAATCGCCCAGCATAGCTACTGCGCCGGAGACCGTTTTGTCTTCTGCGCCGGCGGTGTCGCTGGTCTGCACTTCGTTCAAGGCCGTGCGGGCGGAGTTGATGGCCTGCTGGAAGTCGTCCCGTTCCTTGGCGGAGCCTTTCTCAGCTTCCTCACGTGACGCGGGGGCATTGCGGGCCTTCTTGTACGCGGCCAGGTAGGTGTTCACGGCGGGCTGGATCTTGCCTCTGGCCTCATCGAGTGCCGTCAGGCGCTCATCCTTGAGGAGGACCAGGCTTTCCCTGCGCTGCTGAGCGGTCATGGTGCTCACGGAAATCACCACAGCCGAGGCAATCAAGGCCAGCACGACGGCGAGGGTGAGGGCAATCAGGACCGGGTGGCGCTTCTTGCGAACAGGCTCAATGGTCATGGCTATTTCCCCTCACCGGACGCGGCATCGAATTGCTCAAGGCTCTTCTTAAGGACGCCTTCCAATTCGGTGTTTGAGCTGTTGGCATTTTCAATGATTTTTGTGTATTTGTCTTTGCTGGCAGTTTCATAAGTTGCCTGCGCCTTGCCGAATGCCTCATTGATATCCAATAGTGCAACGGCGGCAACGGTGCTCTTGGCGAGGCGCTCCAAGGGGTCCTTGCTGTTGAGCACTTCCTGTTGCTTGTCCCGCTGTCCACGGATGACGGACTCCACCTCCGTGAGCAGGGTAGTAGTCTCGGCGTCGGCGCCGTCCTTGGCTGTGCCAAGGGCTGCCAGGCACTCATCTGCACTCTTGACATAGTCCTCGGAGTAGGACTCGCTGGCCACGTTCAGTGATGAATGCAGGGCCGCGCAGGGACCGCCTACAGACCGGTAAATGTTGGCAGTGTTGATCAGCAATTGATCGTTGTACGCGATCACCGCAGTGTACTGATCCTTGAAGCGGTTGAAGGATTCGGCGACTTCTTGATCCTTCAGGGCCGGCGATTCTGACATTTGCTCCAGCCGGTCACGGTTTGCCGCGGACTCGCGTACTATCCGTTCACGGTCCAGGCTGAGGACTTTCTCCTCTTCAGGCTGTCCTGCTTTTTCGGAGATGGCGTTCGAGTACCGTCCGGAGAACTGTTGGACGAGGGGATCGTACAGATTCATGGAGTTGTCCACAATGACGCGGTGCTTGTCCAAACGGAGCACGTCTGCGCGGTCTGTTCCGGCCGGACGGGAAAGGGCAAACCACGTGCCAATCCCGACGGCCACCAACGCCGCGACGAGGAGAACAGCAATGATTGCCGTGCGTTTGGAGCTACCCCTGCCGGGCGCGCTGGCTGTCTCTTCCAAGGATTTATCCCCCATATTTGCGAACTGCTTGGATCCTGCGAAACCTGACAAATCCTGGCTAACAACCTAGACGTCGTGCTGGAGCCGCTTCACGAAGAGCTTGGTCCGCTCCTGCCGCGGTTCCCGCAACACCTCAGCTGCCGGCCCGCGTTCCACCACGACGCCGCCGTCCATGAAAATTACCTCATCCGCCACATGCTGGGCAAAGGCCAACTCATGGGTAACGATCACCATGGTCCAGCCCTCTTCGGCGAGTTCTTTGATGACGCCCAGCACGTCCCCCACGAGCTCGGGGTCCAGCGCCGAGGTGGGCTCATCGAAGAGGAGCAGCTGGGGCTTGAGGGCCAACGCCCGGACGATCCCCACGCGCTGCTGCTGGCCGCCGGAGAGTTCAAAGGGGTAGGCGTCGCGTTTATCGGCCAGGCCAACGCGCTCCAGAAGGCGTTCGGCGTCGGCAATGGCCTCAGCGCGCGGCCGTTTTTGTACCTGGACGGGGCCTTCAATGATGTTCTTCAGCACGGTCATGTGAGGGAACAGGTTGTAATGCTGGAAGACCATGGCACTGCGGTCCCGGAGGGCAGCCACCTCTTTCTTCCCGACCTTGGCGCCGAAGTCTATGGCGAGCTCTGCTGAGGCATCGCCGCTTCCAAAGGTGACCGTTCCGGCGTCGGGAATTTCCAAGCCGTTGAGGGAACGCAGGACCGTGGTCTTGCCCGAGCCCGATGGCCCGATCAATGCCACCACCTGACCGCGCCGGATGTCGATGTCGATGTCTCGCAAAACGACGTTGCTTCCGAAGGCCTTGGCCAGGCTCCGCGCCTTCAGGACTGAGGCGACGGGCGGCTGCTGTAGGGATTCGTTAGTGGGCGACATAGCGGTCCAATCTCTTTTCCACCGCGGATTGGGCCGTGGAAAGGACCAGGCAAATGACCCAGTAAACCAGGGCAGCCTGGAGGTAAAGGGCCATGAACTCCTGGCTGAACGCAGCGATTTGCTGGGCGTTGCGGAACAGTTCGGTGACCAGGATGAGTGAGGCGAGGGAGGTGTCCTTCACCAGTGAAATGAAGGTGTTGGACAACGGTGGAACGGACACCCGTGCCGCTTGGGGAAGGATGATCCGCACCAGTGCCTGCGGCCGGGACATGCCAATGGTGTGGCCGGCTTCCCACTGGCCCTTCGGGACTGACAGGATGGCCGCACGGATGATCTCCGCGGCGTACCCGCCCACGTTCAGTGAGAAGGCGATGATGGCGCTGGGCCAAGGGTCAAGCTTCACTCCGATGCTGGGGAGCCCGTAGAAGATCACAAAGAGTTGCACCAGCAACGGGGTGCCGCGGATGACCGAGACGTAGAAACGGCCGATGCCCGACAGGACGATGTTGGGGCTCAACCGAAGCAGGGCAACCACCAGTGCGAGGACGAGGCCGATGGCAAAGGAGGCCAACGTGAGGGGAATGGTCCCCGTGACCGCGCCGGTAATCAGCGGACCGAAGGAACTCCAGATGAGGTCCCAGTTCATCTATTTGGTGACGTCCGCGCCGAAGTACTTCTCCGAGATCTTAGCCAGCGTGCCATCAGCCTGGAGATCGGCCAGTGCCTTGTCCACAGCTGCAGTGAGCTCCGTGGAGCCCTTGCGGAACACCATGGCGCTCTCGGTCTTCTCCGGGGCCTCTGCCGCCACCTTCAGGCCGGAGTCGGGCGTGTTCTTGGCGTAGTCCAAGTAGGTGAGCTTGTCGTTCACAGTGGCATCCACGCGTCCCTGCTGCACCAGCGTGGCGGACTGTGCCCAGCCTTCCACTGCCTGGACGTTGGCACCGGCTTCAACGGCCATTTTGTAGAAGTTGCTGGTCAGTGACTGCGCGGTGGTCTTGCCCTTGAGGTCCGCAAAGCTGTTGATGCTGTTGTTGTCCGACTTCGTCACCACAACACCGGTGGAGATGGTGTACGGGGTGGAGAAATCGTACTTGGCCTTGCGCTCGTCATTGATGGAGATCTGGTTGGCGATGGTGTCAAAGCGCTTTGACTCCAAACCTGCAAAGATGCCGTCAAACTGGGTCTCCTGGAAGGTGGCCTTCACCCCGAGTTTCCCGGCCACCGCCTGGGCGATCTCCACATCAAAACCTGTGAGCTCGCCAGCGCCGTCAGCGTGGAAGCTGAAGGGACGGTACGTACCTTCGGTGGCGATCACGAGTTCGCCCTTGGATTTGACGTCGGAAAGGGACGTATCGCCACCGGACTGGGCGGGCGCGGACCCTCCGCCGCACGCGGAAAGTGCAAGGGCGGCCGCGGCCACGGTTGCTGCGAGGACAGAGCGGCGGGTACGAAGGCTGTTCATGGAGCCATCTTAGTCACCGCCCGGGGCAGGGGTGGCGGCGGCGTGCAAAAGCGCGTTAAAAAGGCTGAGTGGGGGCGGTCCCCAACAGCCCGCCACCACTCATCCCCCCAATTGTGATCACGTGGGCGCCACATCCACCGGAAACCCGTTCTCTGATTCCGGTGTCAGGCTGCAAGCCGCGTTCACACATTCATGATTGTGCCACGATCTAATGGTTTTGTGAAAGTCTTACGCCGAAAGTCGCGTCTTCCGGCGGGCGAATGCCTTGGAGACCCAAATACCGGCAAGCCCAATGGCCGTGAAAGTGGCCGCTGAGTAGTTGATAAGAACCCGCAACCACGCCTCGGAAAACGGGATCAGGGGGAACAGCTGGGACAGCAGGAGCAGCGACAGGCCGAGCAGCAGCACCGAAGAGGCGATCCGCAGCAGGACTGGGGCTGTGCTGACTACGGTGCGCCAGATGGCGGGGACCAGGCAGGCGGCAACAAAGCCGGGGTAGAGACGTCCCATGAAGGCGTAAGCCTCCAATGAGGGCCCCCAGCGCAGGGCGCTCATACCGGCCGATGATCCCTCTGTATCCGTGATGAGGAAGAAGTAGATGGTCAAAACACCTATAAGGATGGCGGCGGTGATGCCGAGGGGTCCTCGAATCGCTTTCACGGCAGCGGGTGAGCCGAAAGCCGTGGCGATCTTGATGCCCATGAAGTAGAAGGTTCCGTACAGCAGGAAACGGAGGACAAGATTGCAGATGTTCATCCCGCCCAACCACCCGTCAATGACCAGGTAGGGGGCCTCGATGCTGATGAAGATGCTCAAAGAGATCAGTGCAAAAATGTAGAAAACCTCGCGGTTTTCACCCCGTAACGCGCTGGGAACCCGGGCCAGGGTTATCGCCAGGCACACCACCAGCGTGACCCAGGGCAGGACAGCCGTCATCCGAGGTTCTCCCAAATTCGTTCAGTTCGTTCCTGGTCTTGTTCCTGCCGGCGCAGTGTTTTGCCGAGCGCCAAAAGACGTTCGCCGGCCAACGTCACCAGTCTGCCCTGTGACAACTTATCCAGCGCTTCCTGCCGGGAATTGGGCGGCCATCCGGCTTCGGCCTCCGTAATCAGCCCACCAGCCACCAGCCCGCCCGCAGGTCCCACCCCGGCGGCGCGTGAGGTGGCGATCGCCAACTCGGGCGGGAGCCTGTTGGCGGTCAGGTGGGCGGAGAAGTTCTGCGGCGCAATCCCAGTGGTGTCGCTGACCCTGTGCCGCAACTCGCCGTCGTCGATCGCGTCCACCCAGTTCCGCACGGAGGTGGGGTGGGGTGGTTCCGAGAGGCGCGGGGCGGGGGCGGAGCCGGGTTCGCTGCGGTCAACTACTGCTCGCAGCAGGTCGATAGTGGCCACCTGGCTGACGAGCTCGCAGGGCGTGGGGGGAATGGGATCGCCCCGAAGATCGGCGTAAAGGTCAAAAGTGGACAGGGCCTGTACCGGATTGATGTTGAAGCCGCGGCTGATACTCACCAAGGTGGATTCGGCAACCTTGCCGCGGACCAGCTGTTGGGCCAACGTTGTCCGCTTGATGCCCGCGATCCTGCAGACGTCAGCGGTGCTGGCATCGGGTGCAACACCATGAAGCCAGCGCTGGAACGCCTTGGACTGTAAGGGCATGGAGAACTTTCCTGGATGGGCCGCGAAGGCAAAGGCACGATGAGACCTAAGTGGGAGTACGAAACGATTTTACGCCGACGCCACATTGAATTATGCTTGATGATTGAACCCGCTGGTCCGTACACCCCCCAAGTCCGGACCAGCGGGTTTTTCCATGCCCGCGGGAATCGCGGCCTGAATTTCTGCGTTCCCTTGCTGGAGGATAGACAATGACTGCAACTTTGGTGGCCAAGGATCTTGCCGGTGGTCATGGCCACCGCACGCTTTTCGCGGACCTCTCCCTGACCGTTGCGCCGGGCGATGTTGTGGGCGTGGTGGGAGCTAATGGTGCTGGTAAATCCACGCTGCTTCGCATCCTGGCAGGAGTGGACCAGCCGCAGGCTGGGACCGTCAGCCTTGCGCCCTCGGATGCTTTTGTGGGCTGGTTGCCGCAGGAACATGAGCGCACCGGCGGCGAAACAATCGCCGCCTACATTGCCAGGCGAACCGGCTGTGCCCAGGCGACAACCGAGATGGAATCCACGGCCGAAGCCCTTGGCTCGGGAGCTCCCGGAGCTGACGACGCGTACTCGTTGGCCTTCGATCGGTGGATGGCTTCCGGTGCTGCCGACCTGGAGGACCGGATCCCGGCCGTGCTGGCGGACCTCGGCCTGGACCTCGGCGCCGATGCCCTGATGACGGGGCTTTCCGGCGGGCAGGCTGCACGCGTGGCTTTGGCCGCTCTGCTGCTTAGCCGCTTCGACGTCGTCCTTTTGGACGAACCCACCAACGACCTCGACCTTGACGGACTCGCCCGGCTGGAGGCCTTCGTCCAAGGCCTGCGGGGTGGTGTCATCTTGGTGTCGCACGACCGCGAATTCCTGGCCCGCTGCGTCACCACCGTGGTGGAGCTGGACCTCGCCCAGAACTCCGTAGCCGTCTACGACGGCGGTTATGAAGCGTTCCTCGAAGAACGCGCCGTGGCCAAGCGCCACGCCCGGGAACGGTACGAAGAGTTCGCCAACACCAAGGCCGACCTCGTCTCCCGGGCACGCACCCAGCGCGAGTGGAGCTCCCAAGGCGTCCGGAACGCGATGAAGAAGAACCCGGACAATGACAAGATCCGGCGCGCAGCGAGCAGTGAATCGTCCGAGAAACAGGCACAGAAAGTCCGCCAGATGGAGTCCCGCATCGCCCGGCTCACCGAGGTGGAAGAACCTCGCAAAGAGTGGCAGCTGCAGTTCAGCATCGGCCAGGCACCCCGCTCAAGTGCCGTCGTCGCCACTTTGCGCAACGTCATCGCGCGCCAAGGCGACTTCACCCTGGGTCCGGTGAACCTGCAACTCAACGGCGGCGAGCGGATCGGCATCACCGGACCGAACGGTGCCGGCAAGTCAACGCTGTTGCGCCTGCTGCTGGGGACCCAGGAACCGGACGACGGCGAGGCCTCCATGGGTGCCTCCGTGGCCATTGGCGAAATCGACCAGGCGCGCGGACTGCTCGACGGCGGGCGGCACCTTGGCGATGCCGTTGAAGCTGTGCTGGTGGACTGGAACAGTGCAGATGTCCGCACCCTGTTGGCCAAATTCGGCCTCAAAGCCGACCACACATCCCGGACCGTGGATTCACTGTCCCCCGGGGAGCGAACCCGTGCTGCGCTTGCGTTGCTGCAGGCCCGCGGCGTGAACCTGCTGGTGCTGGACGAGCCCACCAACCATTTGGATCTTCCGGCCATTGAGCAATTGGAGGAGGCACTGGAAAGCTACGAGGGCGCACTCCTGCTGGTCACCCATGATCGCCGTTTATTGGAAAACGTGCGGCTCGATTCGCGCTGGCACCTGGAAAACGGCCAAGTGCAAGAGCTTCATCACACCCCAAGCCAGGAGAAGTAACCCATGAGCATGGACCGCGTGGCCTGGAGCTCGCTGTACAACATCACCACTGCCAAGAGCGGTTCCAAGCCGTTCTCCAAGGAAACCCTGAAACGGGTCATGGCTTTCGCTGCGCCGCATAAGGGCAAACTCATCGCCTTTGTGATCGCCTCGATTGCCGGTGCTTTCCTCGCTGTGGCCACTCCTGTGCTTGCCGGTCAGGTGGTCGATTCCATCATTGCCAACGCAGGCGTTGGAACGGTGATCTGGTTGGCCGTCCTCATTGCGATCGTTGCGGTGGGCGAGGCCGGTGTGGGCCTGGTGACCCGGTGGTTGTCCTCGATCATCGGCGAGGGCGTCATTGTGGACCTCCGCACGCGCGTGTTCGATCACGTGCAGCGCATGCCCATCGCGTTCTTCACCCGAACCCGAACCGGTGCCTTGGTCAGCCGCTTGAACAACGACGTCATCGGGGCGCAGTCCGCCTTCGCCGGCACCTTGTCAGGTGTGGTCAGCAATGTGGTGGCCCTGGTCCTCACGCTGGTGGTCATGCTGAACACGTCCTGGCTTGTGACTGTGCTGGCCATGGTGCTGCTGCCGATCTTCCTGATCCCAGCAAGGCGGATGGGCTCCAAACTGGCGGACCTCCGCCGCGAAGCTGCCGCGCACAACGCCGCCATGGGAACCCAGATGACGGAGCGGTTCTCCGCCCCGGGAGCCACGTTGGTGAAGTTGTTCGGCCGCCCGGATGAAGAATCCCGGGAGTTCGCCGAGCGTGCCGGCAGGGTCCGGGATATTGGCGTCCGGACTGCCATGCTGCAGTTCACCTTCGTGACGGCCCTGACGCTGGTCTCTGCCCTGGCGCTCGCCTTGGTCTACGGTTTGGGCGGTTGGCTGGCAATCGGTGGGCAGCTCGCACCCGGCGATGTTGTGGTGCTCGCACTTCTTCTGACAAGGCTCTACGCTCCGCTGACGGCGCTCTCCAACGCCCGCGTGGAAATCATGAGTGCTTTGGTCAGCTTCGAGCGGGTGTTCGAAATTCTGGACCTAAAGCCGCTGATCACCCAGAAACCGGACGCTGTTTCCGTGCCCGCAGGCCCCGTTGCCGTGGAATTCGACGACGTCCGTTTCTCCTATCCCTCGGCCGAAAAGGTGTCGCTGGCTTCCCTTGAGGACGTGGCCACCTTGGATACCCGGGGCGGGGAGGAAGTCCTGCATGGGGTCAGTTTCAGGGTTGAACCTGGCCAGACTGTTGCCTTGGTGGGTTCCTCAGGTGCCGGCAAGTCCACGGTGGCGCAGCTGCTCTCGCGCCTGTATGACGTCGACTCCGGCGCCGTGCGCCTCGGGGGGCAGGCACCTGGAACAGGCGTGGACATTCGCGACCTCAGTTTCGACTCCCTGCGCGACACCATGGGCATGGTCACCCAGGACGGCCACCTCTTCCACGAAACCATCGCCTCCAACCTGCGCCTCGCCCGGCCGGATGCCACCGAGGACGACATGTGGGATGTGCTCCGGCGGGCACGCCTGGAGCCCATGATCCGGTCTCTGCCCGATGGCTTGGAAACAGTGGTGGGGGAGCGCGGCTACCGTCTCTCCGGTGGTGAACGCCAACGGCTCACCATTGCACGGTTGCTCATCAAGCAGCCCCGTGTTGTGATCCTCGACGAAGCCACGGCAGCCTTGGACTCCACCAATGAAGCCGCCGTCCAAGCGGCCTTGGGCGAGGCACTCGAGGGGCGCACCGCCGTCGTGATTGCGCACCGCTTGTCCACCATCCGTGCCGCAGACGCCATCCTGGTGGTTGAGGACGGCAGGATCGTGGAGCGTGGCACGCACACTGAGCTGCTTGCTGCGGATGGACGCTACGCGGAGCTCTACCAAACCCAGTTCGCTGAGGCCACCGCTGTGGCGCAGGAAGCGGTCCCGGAGCTGTAAACGCTGCCCCTACGTGGGCGGGGTCAGCAGCGGGATGACGTGGTCCGTTAGCAGCGGTGCCAGGTCGGTGGGCAGCGGCGCGTCCAGGTCCAGCCAGCGGATCTCCGCGATTTCCGCTGAAGGATGCGCGTCCCACGTTCCGGGGGCCGTGAAGACCGTTGCCTCGATATTGGTCGCGGCCTCGTTGGCTGCCTCCGCCAACCACACCCCGAGCGGCTCGAGGACGCCCGGCGGAACCTCGATGCCGACTTCCTCCAAGAGCTCCCGGGAGGCAGCCTCAGCAGCGGTTTCCCCTGGCTCGGGTTTGCCGCCGGGATGCATGAACTTGTCCGTGCCACGCTTGCGGACGGTCAACAAATGACCTTCCTGGTTGTAAACGCACACCGCGCTCACAATGATCAGGTCCGTGCCGGTTCCACTCATGGTTGCCTCCCGGCGTAGATCCGGACCAAGTGCGATTCAAGCAACAGATCCTTGGCTGGCCCGCGGACATCCCACGTGAAACTGAACGAGTCCGGGCCCTCACGGAAGTAATTAACACGGTAATCGTCGGGGTCGCACCAGTGCTTGTCCTGGTTGCCTTCTTCGGCGAAACTCATCACATGGAACGGGCGGCCGTCGGGGAAGAACACGTCCATCGAATCCAGGCTGGCTCCGGGTTTCAGGAGATACTCACGGAATGCCGGGCCTGAATGAGTAGGCCAGTGCATGGTTCCGTCTTCGCGGTAGTCCAGGCCGCCGTCGGGGTTCTTCAAGTAGCGCACGACGCCGGAAAAGGTTCCGTTGGTGCCGGACGTCCGGTCCAGGAGGGTCCGCTCCACGCGCCAGCTGCCGGCCAGGTAGGCCTGCAAGTCCTGGGTGGGCTGCTGGTGGTTCAAGTGCCCTCGATTGGAATCGAACCAACGACACCGGCTTTAGGAGAGCCGTGCTCTATCCACTGAGCTACGAGGGCCTGTGCGTCCATGACTCTGAATCCCACTGCTGGAGCTCAAGGGCCCGGACACGACTACAAGCATACAAGCTGCCGGGGCGCTGCCCGAACACCGCTAGGCTGACGTTCATGAAAGGGCACGTCACTGCACCGGCAACAGCTGGATCCTTCCGTCCGAATACCCGCAGCATCAGGGCGAACATCGGAGGGTGGGCGCAACTGAGTGTGGTCCAGTACTTCGTGGCTGAAGCCGCTGTGATCGATGCCTGGGCAGGCCCGGAGCCGTACAGCAGGGCCACGGGATTCATCAGCGACCTCGGGGCAGTCTCTTGCGGCATTTATGAGGACAGGGCTGTGTGCTCGCCGCTGCATCTGCTGATGAATGCCTCGTTCATGGTTCAGGGCTTGGCGTTGGTCCTTGGCTCGCTGTTCCTGACAGCCGGGCTCTTGAGCGTGGCTGCGCGGCCCGTCGTGCAAGCCCGGCGATTCCGGGCTGTTTCGGAGGGTTCCCTTCCTGCACGCGTCCTGACCGTGCCCTGGATCTTGGCCGTTGCTATCCGGATTCTCACCGCTGTTGCGGGGGTAGGAACGGTAATTGTGGGTCTGGTTCCGGAGGACTTGGGCTCTCCCTGGCATTTCGCGGGCGCTTTGATGTACTTCATCGCCGGCGGCTTTGCCCTCCTGCTGTTGGGAGTCCTGTGGTTCCGGCAAACCCCGATCAGTTGGTTCCTCGCTGCGTGCGGGCTGACGTGCATTGGGGCACTCGTGATCGGCGCAATCACGGGGATGGACGTGCCGCAGCCGGGATTGCTGGAGCGGTTCATGGGCTACCCGGTGACCATTGGCCTGGCAGCTGCGGGCCTGGTGATTGCCCAGCGTACGCACACGGAACGGAAATTGGCGCGGGCAGGGGCGGGTGCGCACTGAGGTTTGTTGGCTGGGGCCTGGTGCTCCGGGCGGAAACGGGTGCGCCGCCGCGGACGAGTGGTCAGGCGGGCTTCGCACTCTTTCGTCCAAGGAACACGGCTACCACGCCGCACACCAGGCTGAGAAGGAACAGTACCCAGGACGCAACCGTGACTGCTGACGCCAACGCCACCGAACCGGCGTCGGGCGCTTCGGCAGCGAGCACCGAGTCGATGGCCACGTTGGACCACAGGTGAGCCACCGCGAACAGCAGGGGGGCAGCCCACAGGGCCCAACGCCATGACTTTCGCGCCACATTGGTGCCAATCAACAGGAGCCAGCTGAAGCCGAAGATCAGCGGAAACAGAGTGCCGGCGGTCTTGTGGACGTAGTTGAGCTGGCCTCGGGCTGACTCGTCCATGGCCTCCCGGAGCTGGACGATGTAGTCCTGCGAGAATCCACCGATCAGCGAATCAGGCATGGCCAGGCCGCCGGAGAGCTGCGTCATCTGGTTCAAGGTGAGCAGGTGCAGGTACCAGAACAGGAACAGGCTGGCCACCACGCCCGCGATCACAATGAGCTTGGAGTTGCTCTGCGCCTTTTGCGGGGTGCGCTGCGTGGTGTTGTTGATCACGGGAGGCAGCGAGTGGTCGGGGACCACTGCCTTTGCTCCGTGCTTCTTGATGCGCTGGGCGGGTGTCTTGGCCATGTCATTCATTATCCCGCCACATAAGCTGGATCCATGACCACTGGCAGGCACACAGCAACTGAACTCGATCCATCACTGGATGACTACCAACTGGCCAGCGCCCTGGTTCGCGAAGCAGGCCAGCTGGCGCTGCTCATGCGGATGGGCGGGCTACAGGGTGAACGCAAGACCTCAGTGTCCGACGTCGTAACTGCGGCCGATCACGCAGCTGAGGCTTACGTCCTGGAACAGTTGCGGCGCTGCCGTCCCCAGGATGGCATTCTGGGCGAGGAGGGGGCCTCCGTTGCCGGCACGAGCGGCCGGACCTGGGTGATCGACCCCGTGGACGGCACCTACAATTTCCTGCACGGCTCCACGTACTGGTGCTCGGCCATCGCCCTTAAGCGCGATGATGCAGACCACGGCGGTCACCCGGTTGCCGATCCCGAGGTGCTGCTGGGGGCCATCTATCAGCCCGAACTGGACAAGCTCTGGCTTGGCGGCCCGGATCGCCCTTCCACGCTGAACGACGAGCCGATTTCCGGCTTCGGTGACCTCCCCGTGAGCCAAATCTCCGCCGCCACCTACATCCATCCCACTTGGCTGGCGGACCCCCGCGCAGCAATGCCGTGGCACGCGGCTGCAGTTTCCGCGGCATCACTGCGCATGTTCGGCTCAGGTTCCTGCGACCTCGGCAGGGTTGCTGACGGGGAGCTCGGTTGCTGGTTCCAGCACAGTTGCCCGGAATGGGACTGGCTTCCCGGCAAAGCGATCGTCCGCGCGGCCGGCGGGGACACCGCCGTCGTGCAGGTCAACGGACTGAACTGGTTCGTGGCAGGAGGCCCGACGGCGGTCCGTGAGTTGAGCGCTGCCCTCACCTCTGTTCCCCAATTTGCGTAGGGCGTTTCGGAGGGCACCAGCACACCGGATCTGGCGCGACGTAGAGTGTCAGAGGCACCGCCTAGACTGGTAGGCACCATGGATATGTTGTTTGACCCCTACGCAGACGGACCCTTCAAAGCAGGCACCAAAGCCGCACTCAAGGCTGCCCCGGAGCTTTCCCCCTCCGGCGGTGGCTCCTCCGGGCCCCGCCTTCAGGAAGGCGCCGGCGAGTCAAAAGACCTTCCGGGCCAGGGTGCACCGGGAGGGTGGGACCACCACGGAACCCACGGCTTACCCACTGCCGATGCCCTGCTCCAGGGACTGAATCCACAGCAGGAAGAAGCTGTGAAACACGCCGGAAGCCCCCTGCTGATCGTTGCAGGCGCGGGCTCCGGCAAGACCCGTGTGCTCAGTAACAGGATCGCCTACCTCATTGCCACCAAGCGTGCCCATCACGGCGAAATCCTGGCCATCACCTTCACTAACAAAGCGGCGGCCGAAATGCGGGAACGCATCGAAGCCCTGGTGGGACCCCGGGCCAAGGGCATGTGGATCTCCACCTTCCACTCGTCCTGCGTACGTATCCTGCGCCGGGAAGCGGCCAACGTGGGCCTGAATTCCAACTTCTCCATTTACGACTCCGCTGATTCATTGCGCCTGATCACCCTGGTGGCCAAGAACCTGGACCTCGATCCCAAGAAGTTTGCTCCAAAGGCCATCCAACACAAGATTTCCGCGCTCAAGAACGAGCTCATCGATGCCGACTCCTACGTGTCCTCGGCAAACCATAACGACCCCTTTGAAAGCGCCGTTGCAGAGGTCTTCAAGGGCTACACGCAGCGTCTCCGGCAAGCCAACGCCATGGACTTCGATGACCTCATCGCCGAAACCGTGTACATGTTCAGGGCCTTCCCGGCGCTCGCGGAATCCTACCGGCGCCGTTTCCGGCACGTGTTGGTTGACGAGTACCAGGACACCAACCACGCCCAGTACGCACTGGTCAGGGAAATCGTGGGTTTGGGAACGGATACGGACGTTGCGCCCAGCGAACTGACTGTGGTGGGCGATTCCGATCAGTCCATTTATGCCTTCCGCGGCGCGGACATCCGCAACATCGTGGAGTTCGAGGCCGACTATCCGAACGCCCGCACCATCAAACTTGAGCAGAATTACCGCTCCACACAGAACATCCTCAGCGCCGCCAACTCGGTGATTTCCCGTAACCCGAACCGCCAGGAAAAGCGTTTGTGGACAGCGGAGGGCGACGGCGAGAAAATCGTTGGCTACGTGGGGGAGAACGAACACGACGAAGCCCAGTTCATTGCCAAGGAAATCGACCGCCTGCAGGACGAGGACGGCTTGCGTCCCGGCGACGTCGCCATCTTCTACCGCACCAACGCGCAGTCACGCTCCATTGAGGATGTGCTGGTCCGGGTGGGCTTGCCCTACAAAGTGGTGGGCGGTACGCGCTTCTATGAGCGCAAGGAAATCAAGGATGCCCTGGCGTACTTGCGCGTCCTGGTGAACCCGGACGACGACGTCAACCTCCGCCGCGTATTGAACGAACCCAAGCGCGGGATCGGTGATCGCGCCGAGGGTGCAGTTGCCGCTTTGGCGGAGCGGGAACGCACGTCATTCATGGCCGCTGCACGTCGCGCCGACCAAGCTCCCGGAATGGCAACCCGCTCGGTCAACGCCGTCCTGGGCTTCGTGAAGCTGCTGGATGACCTCGCCGAGGTGGCGTCCGGCTCCGGCGCCGCTGCTGCCCTCGAAGCCGTCCTTGAACAGACCGGTTACCTGGCGGGCCTGCGCGCCAGCAACGACCCCCAGGACGAATCCCGCGTGGAGAACCTTGCCGAACTGGTGGCCGTGGTCCGGGAGTACGAGCGCGATAATCCGGACGGGTCCCTCGGCGAGTTCCTGGAGCAGGTCTCCTTGGTGGCAGACGCCGACCAGATCCCCGATGCCCCTGGTGCGGACATTGATGCCGCGGTGGCTGAGGCCAAGAGGATGGGCGTTGTCACGCTCATGACCCTGCACACAGCCAAGGGCCTGGAGTTCCCGGTGGTCTTCCTCACCGGCATGGAGCACGGTATCTTCCCGCATCAGCGCTCGGCAACGGACCCCAAGGAGCTAGCGGAGGAACGCCGCCTGGCCTACGTGGGCCTGACCCGTGCCCGCAAGCGCCTTTATGTCACGCGCTCTGAGGTTCGCAGCATGTGGGGCCAGAGCCAGTACAACCCCGCCAGCCAGTTCCTGGAAGAGATTCCCTCCGAACTTGTGGAGTGGAAGCGCGAAGGAATGAGTCGCCAGGCCGCAGGTGGCTGGGGGAGCGCCCCCATCGGGTCCAACCGCTACGGTGGTTCGTTCTGGGGTGCGGGCACATCCCGCGGTGCTGCCGCCAGCCCAACCGCAGGGTTCGACGCCGACGTCCCGGCCGCCGTCGTACGCAACAGGGTCCAGCCGCAAAAGGAAGTTATTTCCGTGGTGGCGGGGGACAAGGTCAACCACACAAGCTTCGGCAACGGAGTGGTCTTGGGCATCGAGGGTTCGGGGGACAAGACGGTGGCGAAGGTGAAGTTCGACGTCGGCGAAAAGCGACTTCTCTTGCGGTATGCGCCCCTGACCAAGTTGGATGCGTGAAATCGCACGGCATAATGAGGGGCATGCGACGGACTGTTGGGCCGATCCTGGCCGCCTTGATCATGGTGCTGGCGGCGGGATGCTCTTTCGCCACCAAAGATCCTGACTATGTGCCGCCGGCCCCGTTGCCGCCGCTTGAACAGCTCCAGCAGGTTCCCGTCACTGAGCAGACCACCTTGTCCGCGGGCGAGGATGTCACTGCTTTTGTCACGGCTGACAAGAACATTGTCTGCGCCATGACGTCCTCACGGGGTGGGCACCTCAATCTCCCGTATGAGGCCAACTCTTACTCGGATGCTGCCAACAACAAGTTCGCCGTTGTTCCCGTGGTCCACTGTGAACTGGCCAAGTATGCCGCACCGGAGCCCGACGACGTCGCTGACGATTGTGCGGGAATCGGCCTCGGATACCTGGGCGGGACGGTGCTCCTGACTCCGGAGAAGGCGGTGTACGGCTCATGTCGTTCCGGCGTAACACAAATGGAGTCGGAGTTCGGTCCGAAGGGCAGCCGGGAAGGTCCCATCTCCAAGCTCCGGGAGCTGGGGGAGGGGCAGAACATTGAGCGCAACGGTCTGCGGTGTTCGGCATACAACGGCGGCGTTGCTTGCGGAAATATCTCCGGGGGCGTGGCGTTCTTCGTCAATCGCGAGGGCTACCAGTTGATTTCCGACGGCGGGAAAAAGGTCTCGGGAAACCTGAAACTTGCGTCGTGACTGCTCTTGGATAGTGGGCGGGCGGCCCAAAAACCGCGTCATTCTGCGGGTTTTCTACAGTCGATAGAAGTGTAAGGTTACTCACTTAACAGGTAGTGTGTAGCTGGCGGGACTCCTCAAAGGGCTAAAGTTCCGAGAGGACCTTACGCAATGTGACCGGCTTCAATCCTGGTTGTTACCGCGTACTTTCCGCAGCTGGCTATCGCGGTCATCGCGGTTCCCGGCTGAACAGAAAACTACTTCGACGTAGAAGGACACTAAACCGTGGACCTGTTTGAATATCAGGCGCGCGATATGTTCGAAGCGCACGGTGTACCCGTGCTCGCCGGCATCGTGGCGCACACTCCTGAAGAAGCAAAGGCAGCTGCCGAGAAGATCGGCGGCGTAACTGTCGTCAAGGCACAGGTTAAGGTTGGTGGCCGCGGCAAGGCTGGCGGCGTCAAGGTTGCCAAGACTGCCGAAGAGGCACTTGAGCACTCCACCAACATCCTGGGCATGGACATCAAGGGCCACACCGTCAACAAGGTGATGATCGCCCAAGGTGCTGACATTGCCGAAGAGTTCTACTTCTCGGTCCTCCTGGACCGCGCCAACCGCAACTACCTGGCCATGTGCTCGGTTGAGGGCGGCATGGAGATCGAACAGCTTGCCGTGGAGCGTCCCGAGGCCCTGGCCAAGATCGCCATCGACCCCGCAGTGGGCATCGACCAGGCCAAGGCTGACGAGATCGTCGCAGCTGCAGGTTTCGCTGAAGAACTGCGCGGCAAAGTGGCCGACGTCATTCTGAAGCTCTGGGACGTCTTCAAGAAGGAAGACGCAACCCTGGTTGAGGTCAACCCGCTGGTCCGCACCGGCGCCGGCGAGATCGTTGCCCTCGACGGCAAGGTCTCCCTGGATGAGAACGCTGACTTCCGCCACGTGCACCACGCGCACCTGGAAGACAAGGATGCAGCTGACCCGCTGGAGGCCAAGGCCAAGGCCCAGGACCTCAACTACGTCAAGCTGGACGGCGAAGTAGGCATCATCGGCAACGGCGCCGGTCTTGTGATGTCCACCCTCGACGTCGTTGCATACGCCGGCGAGAACCACGGCAACGTCAAGCCCGCCAACTTCCTGGACATCGGCGGTGGAGCTTCCGCCGAGGTCATGGCCAACGGCCTCGACGTCATCTTGGGCGACTCCCAGGTCAAGAGCGTGTTCGTGAACGTCTTCGGTGGCATCACCGCCTGTGACGCCGTTGCCAAGGGCATCGTCGGCGCACTGGCTGAGCTGGGTTCCTCCGCGAACAAGCCGCTGGTAGTTCGCCTCGACGGCAACAACGTTGAGGAAGGCCGCCGCATCCTGACCGAGGCCAACCACCCGCTGGTTACCCTGGCCGCCACCATGGACGAGGGCGCCGACAAGGCCGCCGAGCTCGCCAACGCAGCTAAGTAAAGGGACGCGACAATGTCTATCTACCTCAACAAGGACTCCAAAGTCATCGTTCAGGGCATCACCGGCGGCGAGGGCACCAAGCACACCGCCCTCATGCTCAAGGCCGGCACCAACATTGTTGGTGGCGTCAACGCCCGCAAGGCCGGCACCACGGTCCTGCACGGCGATAAGGAAATCAACGTCTTCGGCACCGTCAAGGAAGCCATCGCTGAAACCGGCGCTGACGTCTCCATCGTCTTCGTACCCCCGGCATTCACCAAGGACGCCGTAGTTGAAGCCATCGAAGCCGGCATCGGCCTGGTAGTTGTCATCACCGAAGGCGTTCCTGTTCAGGACTCCGCCGAATTCTGGGCTCTCGCCCAGTCCAAGGTTGACGCTGACGGCAAGCAGATCACCCGCATCATCGGACCGAACTGCCCCGGCATCATCACCCCCGGCGAAGCACTGGTTGGTATCACCCCGGCGAACATCACGGGCAAGGGCCCCATCGGCCTGGTGTCCAAGTCCGGTACCTTGACCTACCAGATGATGTACGAACTCCGCGACCTCGGCTTCTCCACCGCGATCGGCATCGGTGGCGACCCCATCATCGGCACCACGCACATCGACGCCCTGGCTGCGTTCGAGGCTGATCCGGAGACCAAGGCAATCGTCATGATCGGCGAAATCGGTGGCGACGCTGAAGAGCGCGCAGCCGACTTCATCAAGGCCAACGTCACCAAGCCGGTTGTTGGCTACGTTGCAGGCTTCACCGCTCCGGAGGGCAAGACCATGGGCCACGCAGGCGCCATCGTCTCCGGCTCTGCAGGAACGGCACAGGCCAAGAAGGAAGCTCTCGAAGCTGCAGGCGTGAAGGTCGGCAAGACGCCGTCCGAAACCGCCACGCTGCTGCGCGAAGTTTACGCAACGCTCTAGGTTCTACAGCTAACTCACGACGACGGCCCGGCGCCTTCCCTACGGAAGGTGACGGGCCGTCGTCGTGCTCTAAGTAGCTGACGCGAGCCGAAGAGTCTGGGGGAAAACTCCGACCCGCGCCAGGTCCGTGGGGGCTGGCTAGGCGATGATCTTCATGGCCTGCCAACCGGTGCCGAGGCTGATGGGCGGCACAGTGCTGAACGCTCCACTGCCTGTGCCCGGGTACAGCCACAGGGTGTCGCCGATGCGGCCTACGACGTCATTGCTGCCATCGCCGTTGAGGTCGCGGGGCCCGGCTATCGATGTTCGGTTGTCCCAACCCGTTGAGATTTGCTTCCACTGGAGCCATCCGCGGGTTCCGTTTCCGGGGTAGAGCCAGAGTGCACCCGTGTCCGAACGGCGCGCCAGCACATCTGCCTTTCCATCTCCATTAAAGTCCCCCGTGCTCAGAATTGCATTCATCACATTCCACCCGGATCCAATGGTGGTGGGAGTCCGCTGGCCGCCGGTTCCGTTGCCTTCGTAGAGCCGCAGCTCCCCGGAGCTCAGCCGCCCAATGAAGTCCGGAATACCGTCGCCGCTGAAGTCGCCGGGAGAGAACAGCTGGCTCATGGTGCTCCAGCCGGTGCTGACCTGTACCCGGGCTCCGAAACTGCCGGCACCGTTGCCCGGGTAGAACCACACGACGTCTCCGGCGCGGGCCAGGAGGTCATTCTTGCCGTCCCTGTTGAAGTCGCCGGGGGTGATGGTTTCGTTGACGGTGGACCACGCCGGTGCCGCCAGGGCCACCTGGCGTCCCGATAGCCCGCCCGCACCGTCACCGGGGTACAAGTACAGATTTCCAGCGGTATCGGAGGCTAGGACATCGGCTTTGCCGTCACCGTTGAAGTCATGGGCCGACGGCGGTCCGGCTGCGGGCACGGTGTACGTCTGGTTGCCCACGGCTGAGGCGTTACCGGCAGTGTCCACCCCGATGTACTTCAGGTTCAGGGTTGAGGTGCCCATGAGAATCGGGGCCGAGTATTTGATGTTCGTTGCCGATTCCACCGCAGTGGGTGTGCTGCCATCGGTGGTGTAGTAGATGGCAGCCCCCGGCTCATTTGCGGTCAGGGTGATGGTTGCCCCGCTGGCCAGTGCCCGGCTGGTGGGGTTGGCTGTGACCACGGGGGCTGTGGTGTCCGGCGGCACCGTGTACGTCTGGGTGACGACGTCGGAGACGTTTCCGGCAGGATCCGTGGCGGAGTACTTCAGTGTCATCGGGCCCGGGCCGTCGAAGGTGATCGGTGCCGAGTACACCACGCCGGCGACCAAGGGGTCGGTACCGTCTTTGGTGTATTTGATGACCGAATTCGCTTCATTGACCGTGAGGGTGATGGTGGTGCCGGGAGCGTACGCGCCGCCGGCAGGGTTGGCCGTGACCACGGGCTTGGTGACGTCAGGGCCTGTGGAATAGACTTGGGTGACCACTGCGGATGGGTTGTTCGCGGTGTCTACAGCGAAGTACTTCAGGGTCAGCGGCCCGTTCACCGTGAGGGGGGTGGCGTATCTGCTGCTGGCCGTGGTGGGTGTGGACCCGTCCACGGTGTAGTAGATGGTGGCCGGCTCGTTCACGGCAAGCGTGACCTTCTGTCCGACGTCGTACGTGCCGCCTGCCGGTGTGGCTGTGACCACGGGGGCAACAACATCGGCGGTGATATGCGCTTCGAATTCGGCCAGGCCCACGTTGGTGGTGGTACCGCTGACGGAGCTGATGTTGAAGCGTACGGAGCTGACGGTCCTGGCAGGAAAGTTGGTAGTCAATCCTGAGCCGTTGTTGGGCAGGGCCGCAACCGGGACGGTGGTGCCGTCAGAAAATGTGAGATTGCCGCCGGTGACGTGGTCGCTGGGCAAGGGACGGTCAAAGAGTGTCACTGCGTTGATGGTCCGGGCAGGGGAGAAGTTGTACTGGATCCAGCTACCAGCCTTGCCCCCGTTAGTGACCCACTCGCGGTTGGCATCCATGGGAGTGCCCCAGGCATATCCATCCCGCGCCTTCTCCGGACTTTGTGCGGAGGCCTTTTGGGAGGACGCTGACACCGTGGTTCCCGCCGATTTTGCTGCGTTTCCGGTCCACTCGATCGACGTGATGTACTGCCGCTTGAGCCAGTCGCTGTAAGGGGTGTCCGGGCAAACGGCACCGCAGAGGTACTCATCAAACTCAGCGAAGCGCCTGAAAGTGTTGACCTTGCTGGTCAATTCGGCCCCTGTGACGTTCTGTGCGTACTCGTCAATCACGTACGCGTCGTAGGCGGAGGAAGTATGTGGTCCCGTGTAGGCGCGGGTGGCCAGCTGACCGAACTTGGCCGCAGCCCAATGGTCGCTGTGGTCATACGGGGTGGTGAAGTTGCCGGTCCAGTCCTGGGTCCGAAACGTGGTGGGCTTGTAGTTGGCCACGAGCCGGTTCAACACGCTCTGGAGTTGGGCTTTTGTGTACGTGGCAGATCCATCAACGGGGCGGATGGTGGAGATGCGGCCGTCCCACAGTTTGAGGATGCTCTGGCCGTTGTAACGGCTGCTGCCATTGCCATTGGGGAAGCCATCCGGAAGCCGCAGGAAAACCACTGAAATATTCGGGGCGGCATTGAGCGTGTGAACGGTCAGTGGCCGCTCAGGAACACCGGCGTCAGAAGCCGTCCAGGCGTTGGCTACCCCGGCCATCAGGGCATAACTCGACCGGATGCCGTCCTCCAGGCCACCCCAATAGGACTGCCCTTCACCGGCTTCCCCCGCTGTGATGTAGACGGTCTGGACGCAGCGTTTGGCTTGGATGTCCCGCATGAAGTCCGGGCTGATGAAGATCAGGTCATCGTCGGTGTGCGCCACGATCATGTGGGCACCGCCTGTACCCGGACAGGGCGGTACTGCCGCCGAGGCGGGCATAGCCAGTCCGAACACCAGGGAGGAAAGGGCAACAGAAAGGCCCAGCAGGAATCCAAGGATTCGCCGGGCAAAGGTACGGGTGCTGACGAGTGGTAGTCGAGTATGACGACGAACGTATTTTGGACGGTCCACAACCATGCTCCTTGAGCAGATGTTGGGCCCCCCAGCCGGCAAACTTACGACGCCCCCAGGACGCCATGTCGGATTGAGTTATTCACCGCCCCACGGGTTCCCCGCGTGAAAACGATGCAGTGAGCGCTACTGTACTCCCGCTGATGGGCCGTGGGTAGGGTTCCGGCAAACTTCCATGCCAGCACTACGCTGAAACCATGAATCGCTCCGGATCCTTGAACCCGAGTCCCCGCACACTGGACGTCGAAAGTGTGGCCCACTTCAGCCACCTGGTCAGTGCAGGAGCCGGGTCCATGCACGGCTGGCACGCTCAGTCGCTGGACCTGCGAGGCCACGCACGGGACCTCAAAGCTTTGGACCCTGAAGGTGCGATCTTCCTGGGCTGCACCTTTGATGACGGGGTGGAGGAAAGCCTCCGACGGCGGGGAGCGCTCATCTTTCCCAAGCTTCACAATGTGCCGTTCAACCCCTACCGAAGCGGGGTCTACACAGCCGGGGAACTATACGCGGACATTTCCTCCACGGAATACGAGTCCACCCTGGACGCCCGCGTTTACCAATGGAGCATCCTGCCCGGGCGACGAGGCAGCCTGGACGCCACCCTCGCCGCAGCCCTGCACGATCACGCAATCGGCGATGCCTTGGACGAGTTGCTGGAGCACGGCGCGCTCTCCGGCACCAGGGTGGTGGGCGTCATGGGCGGTCACGCGGCGCAGCGGGGGACCAAGGAATTCGCCGACGCCGCGCATCTGGGATGGTTGCTGGCCCAAGCCGGCTTTACAGTAGCTACGGGCGGTGGCCCCGGCGCCATGGAAGCGGCCAACCTTGGGGCTTACTTGAGCAGAGTCCCCGACACCGACTTCACCGCCGCGCTTGAGGTCCTCGCTGCGGTGCCGGGATTCAGGCCCTCGGTGACAGCTTGGGCGCGGCAAGCAGCCGCCGTCGTCGAACGCTATCCGGACGGTACCCCAACGCTCGGTATTCCCACATGGTTCTACGGCCACGAGCCGCCCAATCTTTTCTCCACCCACATCGCCAAGTACTTCGCCAACGCTATCCGCGAGGCCATCCTGTTGGAGCTCTGCGACGGCGGCATTGTGTTCCTGCCGGGCGCGGCCGGAACGGTACAGGAGATCTTCCAGGACGCGTGCGAGAACTACTACGGAGCCCCTGAGACCATTACGCCCATGGTGCTGGTGGGACGCGAACACTGGGAACGGACATTTCCCGCCTGGCCCATGGTGCAGAGCCTCGCGGCCGGGAAACCGATGGCGGAGAAGATCTTCCTGGTGGACACGGTGGAGGAGGCCTTGGCGGTGCTTGCCCCGTAGGACCTCAGAAATCCTTGCTGCAAGGTCCCCTGCCCAGCTGGGCCAAGCCGGTGAGGTCGCCGGCAGCGTACCCGCGCACCCAGGAAGCTTGATCGAACATGAGCTGCCGGGGATCGTCCACATGGTCCAGGCCCAGGAGATGACCGAGCTCGTGCATGATCACAGCTACGCCGATCTCCTCCCCGTTGGGAGCGTTCACGATCTCAGCGAACTGGGGAGCATCCAAGGACACCGTCCCGGTGACGTACGCCTTGTAGCCGTCGCTGAGGCCAATGGAAGAACTCCCGCCAAGCCCCACAGTCTGCCCGGTCAGGCGTGGCACCTGCTCCGGGGTGGTCCACGCAATGAGGACCGGTGCCCAGCGGTCCCCGTACCTTTCCGGCTGGTATCCGGACCTGGTGGGGGAGGGAACTTCGGAACTGGGGCCGTCATAGACGAACCTCAGTCCCGTAGCTGAACTGGCCTGCTCCACTGCCTCCACCACCAAAGGCTGCCACGAGGCCGGCGCGAGGTCCGAATTAACCACGTAGTGGATAGGCCTGCACGGCGAATAGGCCAGCGGGGTTCCGTCTTCTTTGACGGCCAGGAACTTATATGAGGAACTGGTGCGGTTCAGCGGGGCTGGTGTCCCCAGCGGCGCGTCCGCTTCTTCGAGTCCCGGGACGGGGTCCTGGCGTTGGCCGAAAGGAACCAATCCGGGCCGGGGAGCCTGGCTTTGCGTTGCGGACGGGCCATACAGGAACTGACGGAGTTCGCCGCTGAAGTAGGCTCCCGCGCACACCAGCGCCAGGACGCTGATGAGGAACATGATGGCCGCGATGCTGCTGTGCTTGATGGGCGGCCTGATCTGCGGAGGGTCCGGCGGGCGCTGGGAGTGCGGGAGGTATTTCGGGCGAGGGGGATCGGGGTCCGGCCACTGGGGCGACCCGTAAGGTTCCATGGAACCCCCTGACGTGGAGGCCGCGACGGGAGGTGGGGCGCCGCCGTCGACCGTAGTGGCCAGCATAAGTCCCACTCCGCCGGGAGTCCATGGCGGGAGTCAACGCCGCGAATGCTTGAAGCGCGAAGCCGCTCAGATGTCCTTGCGGCAAGGCGCCGAGGCAAGAAGATGCAGGCCGTTCAGGTCTCCCGCCGCGAGTCCGTCGGGAGCCCCGATCTCCGGATACATGAGTTGGATGGGATCATCCACGTGATCCAGGCCCATCACGTGGCCCAGTTCGTGCTGCATGACTGCCAGGACGTAGTCGGCCCCGCCGGGGCTGGCAAGCAGTTCCGTGACCTGCGGGGTATCCAGCTCCAAGCTCCCCGTGATGTAACTTTTGGGGCCCTTATTGAGGGAGTACATGGTGCTGCCTCCGGTCCCGATGACGTTATCCGCCAGCGCCGGGGCCTCCACCGGGGTGGTCCACGAGATCAGCAAGGGAGCCCACCGGTCACCGTATTTGGACGGCTGGTAGGGCTCGCGCCGGTCCACGGGCAACTCGTCCGTGGTGCCGTCGTCAATGAACTGAATGCCCGACGCCGCAGAAATATTGGCCAGGGCGGTGGCCAGCAGGGCATCGGAGCCAACAGGTGCGGTGGCGTTGTTCACAACGTAATGAAGCGGGCGGCACGGCGAATAACCTACGGGTGTGCCGTCGTCGTTGGTGGCCAGGAACTTGTATGAGTCGTTGGTGGTGCCGGGGGCTGACGGGGAGGCCAGCGGGGCATCCGCCTCCTCAAGCCCCGGGGGTGGCGCGTCAGGGGCACGCCCCGGTTCTGCAACGCCCGGTCCCTTTTGCGGGGCACCCGGAACGCTGACACCCGGGAACAGTGCGGTGATGCGGGGATCACCCTGCAGATATCCACTCACCAGAACAGCGACGATTGCGGCAATTCCGGCCATGAGGACACCGCGGAGAACCCGCACAGCTGTTGAACTGCGTCGGTGTTTTGGCGCACGTGTTGCTTCCCGCTCCGGGTCCACGGTTCTCCGTTCATGATGCCCTGGATCACGCGGGGCAGCGCGGAGGACGAACCAACATTACGTTCTGCGGGCCGAGCCGTCCAAACTTAGATGATGGTTGCCCCGAACACCAGGCCCAGCCCATAGGTTGCAGCTGCCGCTCCCAGGCCGATGGCCAGCTGACGCAGCCCGCGGCTCAGCGGCGAGGTTCCGGACAGCAAGCCGACGACGGCGCCCGTGGCCAGGAGCGCGATGCCCACCAGGACCCCGGCCACCATCAGGGCTGCAAGGCCCGTCATGCCGAAGATGAAGGGCAGGATGGGCACTATTGCACCTGAGGCGAAGAAGCAGAAGCTGGACAATGCCGCGCCCCATGCGGAGCCTACGGACTCGTGCTCGTCCGCCGGCGGTTTTTCCGGTTGCAAGGACAGGCTCGGATCGCAGTCGCAGCTGAACAAACCCATGCGCTCGGCCGCGCGGTGCTCCGCAGCTTCACGGGTCATGCCCCTGGCAAGGTACACCAGGACCAGTTCGTTGTGCTCAATATCCAACGAAGGCGCGGCAGTCAGTGTTGCCTGCGTGGGAAGCGTGGCGTTAAGGAGTTCGCGCTGGGAACGGACCGAGACATATTCGCCCGCGCCCATGGACAGCGCACCGGCCAACAAGCCTGCCACGCCACTCATCAGGACTACAGGGCTGGGTACACCGGTTGCTGCCATGCCCATCACCAACGAGAGGTTGCTGACCAGTCCGTCATTGGCGCCAAAGACTGCGGCGCGGAAGGTTCCGGAGAGCCTGTTGCGTCCGCGCGTGGCCAGGCCCCGGACAACTTCCTCGTGGATTTGTTCATCGGCAACCATGGCAGGCGTTGCTGCAGGCTCGGTGCCGTAGGGGGAACGGCCCTCGGCGCGTTGGGCCAACGCCAGCACAAAGACCGAGCCGAAATTACGGGCAAGGAATCCCAGGAACTGGCTCCGGGCGGACGCTGCCTTGGGCATTCCGGCGTGCTCGCCAAGGAGCTTGAGCCAGTGTGCTTCGTGGCGGCCTTCAGCTTCGGCCAAGGCGAGCAGGATTTGGCGCTCCTCGCCGTCACGCCGCTGGGCAAGTTCGCGGTACACGGCGGCTTCGGCACGCTCATCGGCCAGGTACTGGCGCCACCGGCGGATGTCCGCGTTCGACGGAAGCGCGGCTGCTGATTCGGGGGCTGCTGAGTCGGGGGTGGGGTCCGGAGCGGGGCTCGACGAACTGTGGGATTCCTGGTGCATCTGCACTACGTCTCCTGTGCTGGGCACTTGTCTCCTGTGCTGGGTGGGGTAGTTGCGCCCCTTTGCACGCCCCACACTACCGCTTATCCGCGCGGATTTTTGGCCGGTATTCCTTAACTGGAATGTTCGGTGCACCGTAATTTCCTTCCGCTCCTTGACCCTTGTTTGCGCCGGTGCTCAGATGGAAGGACACCGGCCAACCGGCCCACGAGACGGAGGTTGCACCATGAACACCACCGAATCACACGCCAACCACCCGGAACGGGCAACCATCGAGTCCGACCCGGCCTACGACTACGCCGAAGACCAGGAAGTGGACCAGCCCTGGGTTGAGGAAGTAGACGCCCCCGAGGACGACGAACGCGTGGTCCCCATCGACGAAACCGAAGAATTCCGCGAGGAGGACGAGGAACTCTAGGCCGGGTGGTCGCAGCTCAGCGTGAAGTGACGTTGGAGGCCTGCCCGCTTCCCGACGGCGGCAACAGTCACCGTCACCGTCTTTGACGCCTCACACCAGCGCGTTGGGCGGATGGCTTGGGCCAACGCCTGCGCGATCAACTGCGGCTGGGGATGCCTGAAGCGCCCGGTCCGGTCCTTTGTCGTGATGGTCACCATGCCTGTGAAGAGGTCGACGGCGGGAATCACCGGGACCGTGGGTGTGGCCGTTTCCGCCGGGGTTTCGGGTGTCTTCGTTGCGCGGCCCGTTCTGCGCCCTTTGTTCGCGCCTTATCGTGCAGAGCGGGCCACGCAACGCCTCCTCCGGGACGCAACAACGGCGACGCCGCCCCGGAAAGGGGAGGCGCCGCCGTCGAACTTTGCTTGTTTCTTTGTACCTGCCTACGAGGCGGGCGTGGTGACCTCTTCCTCTGCCACGCGTGTGCCCGCAACGCGGTCGGTCCAAGCCTTCATGACTGCCGGATCGGTGGGCTTGCTGGCGAGCGAAACCACCACATAGACCAGTGCCGAGGCGATCAGGCCATAGTAGATGGGCTCGTTGGCGTAGATGCCGTCCAGGGGAACTTCGGCGTTGATCTCGAGGATGATCATGGTGCCCAGGGTTACCACTGAACCGGCCGCCATGGACCATGCTGCAGCGATGCCCGTTCCGTGCTTCCACACCAGGCCACCGATGATGGCTACCAGCAGGCCGCCCACAAGGATGTCGTAGGCGATGGTCAGAGCGGCCACTACGTCCTTGGTGGAGATGGCGATGATGATGGCCACGATTCCCAGTCCGAGGACCCAGTAGCGGTTGGCCTTGACGTCGTGCTCAGGGTTGTCGGAATCGGAGGTGTCCACCTTCTTGCCGAACCAGCTGGCAACAAAAGGCATGACGTCTGCGCGGGCAACGGTGGCGGCAGCGATCAGCGCGCCGGAAGCCGTGGACATCATGGCTGCGACAGCTGCAGCGAGCACCAGTCCACCGATGCCGATGGGCAGCAGGCGGGTGGCAACTTCAGCGTAGACGTCATCCTTGGCGGCGATCTCCACACCGGAGAGGGCAACGCTGGCAGCCATGCCGATCAGGGCACCGGCAAAGCCGTAAAGGATGCAGTAGATGCCGGCGGTGGCCCCACCCCAGCGGGCAACCGTGGGGGTCTTGGCCGTAAAGACGCGCTGCCAGATGTCCTGGCCGATCAGCAGGCCCAGTGTGTAAACGACGAAGTAGGTGATGATCGTTTGGAGGCCGATGCCGCCGATATCGAAGAAGCTCTCATCGACGCGGGCGCGGATGCCGTCCAGGCCGCCAGCAGCGTTCAGGGCGAAGGGGAGCATCAGGAAGAAGATGCCCACCGTCTTGATGACGAACTGGACCTGGTCTGCCAAAGTGATGGACCACATGCCGCCGATGGTGGAGTAGACCAGGACAATTGCGCCGCCGATGGCGATGGCCAGCCAACGCTCCCAGCCGAAGAGGACCACGAAAATGGTGGCGTAGGCGCCGGTGGACGTGGCACACAGCATCAGTGTGTAGGCCAGCATGACGATGCCCGAGGTCTGGGTTGCGGTGCTGCCGTAACGGAGGGTCAGCATCTGGGAGACCGTGTAGATCTTGAGTTTCTGGATGGTCCCGGCGAACAGGAGGCTGAGCAGCAGCACACCCGAGCCGATGGCCACAACAAGCCACATGCCGGAGATGCCGAACTTGTAGCCCAGGCCGACGCCGCCCACGGTGGATGCGCCACCGAGGACCACTGCGGCCATGGTGCCGGTGTAAAGGAAGGGGCCCAGGCGGCGGCCTGCCACCAGGAAGTCGCTGTTGTTCTTGGTGCGGGACTTGCCCCACCAGCCGAATGCCAGCATGGCGAGCAGGTACGCCACCACGATTGCGATGTTTATAGCCGATGATTCCATGAACGGTCCTTGGAGCTGATGCACTGAGGTTGGGGTTTTCGACGATACTCCTGCGAAGAGTCGAAGTCTCTGTGCTGATGATTGGAGATTGGGGAGGTGTTGTGTGCCTCACAGGCAACACTTGTTGCCTCTGAGGATATGTTGTGATGGGAGTAACAGTCAAGATCCTTTGGTCATGCTTCCGCGTATTCTGGCGTTCTTGGCCTGTCTCCCGGCTACTATTGCTCCAATGACAGGGCCACATGACAGGCCTGAAAGGTTCGTGAATGAAGGCTCTACCCGTTGAACCGAGCAATGTTCCCGTTGCCATCGGTTCCAGAATCCGCGCAGCCCGGCAAGCGCAGCGCCTCACCATCGAGCAAGTGGCGGACGCTACCGGTCTGACCAAGGGCTTCCTCAGCCGGGTGGAGCGGGACCTGACATCGCCGTCGGTTGCCTCGCTGGTCACTCTGTGCCAAGTGCTGTCCGTCTCCGTGGGCGACCTCTTCGCAGCTCCGGAGACACACCTGACCAAGCGCGACGACGGCCCCCGCATTTCCCTGGGCGGCCAGGGCATCGTGGAGCGTCTATTGACCGCCCGCTCCGAGCGTCGCTTACAGATCCTGCAGGCAACCATCGAGCCACGTGGCCGCGGCGAAAACGAGCTCTACGCCGTGGACTGCGACGTCGATGTCCTGCACGTGGTCAAGGGACGGATCAAGCTCATCCTCACCAACGAGGAGTACGACCTCGAAGAAGGGGACACTCTCTCCTTCCCGGGCCGGGAACCCCACACTTGGATCAACCCCACGGACGAGACCGTTGAGGTGCTGTGGGTCCTGGTGCCGGCGGCGAGCCGCTAGCTTCACTCCCTGCGCTCCCTCCCAGATCTCCGCACAGGCTAAGCGGAGCGCGCGAAATCCGGGGAGGAGCGCAGCCTGCGAGGGGACCAACCGGGGAGGAGCGCAGCCTGCGAGGGGACCAACCGGGGAGGAGCGCGCGGGTCCGGGGTTAGCCCACGTGCACCCACGGGCGTCGGGTGATGTCAGGCTCGGCCTCCCGAAGTACCTCGCGGGTCACCGGGGCGATCTCTCCTTCGCCGAAGAACAGGAACTTGCTGAGGTTGGAGATCGGATTGCCCTCGGTCCAGCGGAAGTAGATATGGGGCATGAATCCTGTGACGTCGCGGATGTGGAGGAGTACTGCGGCCACGGTGTTGGGCACGTTGTTGCTGTGCACCTCCAGGATCTTGAACCCGTGCCGGACCTTGCCCACCACTTGGAGCTCCTGCTCAAAGTCGGAGCTGTCGTCCACAATGACCTCAATGAAGACGGCGTCGCAGTCAACGGGCAGGTGACTTGCCTGCTGGGCGTGCTGGAGCTTCTCCCTGTATCGGCTTGCGCTGAGGTGTTTGGGTTCGTGGGCGATGATGCGGACGGGACCCTCGGCGGCGTTGGCCGTGAATTCGAGGGCTTTCTCGTCCATCTTGATGTGAGTGGCCCGAAGTTCGAACGCGCGCCGCATGCGGGATATGAAGCTAACTACCATGATGCCCAGAATGAAGAGGGCGGCGATCTTCAGGCCGTCGGGGCGCTCGATCGAGTTGACTACGGTGGTGTAGACGAAGACGAGGGAGATCAGACCAAAGCCGATGACCTGTGCCCGCTGCTTCTTCCGCCGTGCAGACAGTGTGACGGCAATGGAGGCCGAAGTTATCAGGACCAGCACACCAGTGGCGTAGGCGCCACCTTGGGCGTTGACGTCCGCCTTGAAGATGATGGTGACAAAGAAGGCGATGACAGTGAACACCAGGACCAGCGGGCGGAGGGCGCGTGCCCATGCCGGCGCCATGCCATAGCGGGGCAGGTAACGGGGGACGAGGTTCAAGAGCCCGGCCATGGCTGACGCGCCTGCGAACCAGAGGATGGCGATGGTGCTGACGTCATAGACGGTTCCGAAGCCGTCTCCTAGGAATTTGTGCGCAAGGTAAGCGAGAGCGCGGCCTTCGGCTTTACCGCCGTCCTGGAATTCGGCGGCGGGGATCAGCATGACGGTGGTGAAGCTGGAGGTGATGAGGAATGAGCTCATGATGATGGCCGCGGTGGTGAGGAGCTTGTGCGCACCCTTGATCCGGCCAGTGGGCTTGGCATCGGTGTCTGTTGCGTGGCCCTTGATTTGAGGCATGACGGCAACTCCGGTTTCGAATCCGGAAAGTCCAAGCGCCAGGCGGGGAAAGACCAGAAGTGCCAGGGCGATCATCATGATGGGGTCGCCATGGGACGTGGTGAGCGCACTCCACCAGTCGGTGATGACGCCGGCTTCGGTAAAGAGATGAGTCATGGACACCACGATCACCACAAGGTTCAGCGCGAGGAATGCTGCCACCAGCACCACGGCCACGTTGATGGCTTCTTTGAATCCGCGGAGGAAGACGACGCCCAGGCCGGCGATCAAAGCCAAGGTGATGACTACTTGCTGGCCTTCGAGGAAATGCGGCGCGAAAGGGTTCTCGATGAGGTGGGCTGTGGCGTCGGCGGCGGACAGCGTGATGGTGATCATGAAGTCGGTCGCAGCAAAACCAAGAAGGGCCAGGACGAACAGCTTGCCTCCCCATCGCGGTAGCAGGCGCTCCAGCATGGCGATGGATCCTTCGCCGCGGGGGCTTTCCTTCGCAACGCGCCGGTATACGGGGAGGGCGCCGGCCAGGGTTGCGAGCACCAGGAGCAGGGTGGCCAGCGGGGACAACAGCCCGGCGGCCAGGGCGGCGATGGCTGGCTGGTAGCCAAGGGTGGAGAAGTAGTCCAGGCCCGTGAGGCACATGACTTTCCACCAGGCTTGGGGCTTGTGCGAGTCCGCAGGGCGTCCGTGGGGTCCCTGCCGCTTCCCTGAGGTATCCGGCATTCCCTCCAGTAGCCATGGCTTGAGCTTTAAGGAGTTCTTTGGCCGATTGGCCGGATCGGCCGGAGGCCTCGACAGGGTGGTCACGGTGTCCTTTCGTGCAGCAGTGTGCTGCTTCCGCTAGGAGCGTATGGCCGCGTTCGACGTCGGGACCCCGGTTTTTATGGAATCTTAACGCCCGCTGTGACGGGCATCTCATGACGCACGCCCGGTAAGCCAATTTGTAAACATGTGATGCTTATTAGACAACTTTGAGTGTATGATGGGTGTCACAGACGCTGACTTATCTCGAAGGAGAGGCATTTTGGAAGAGCTCCGCATTGAGGCCAACGGGAACCTCGGCCCCATCGATTCATCCCGCATCCCGCGCTACGCCGGTGCCGCTACCTATGCCCGCCTGCCCCGCCTGGACCAGGTCTCCAAGGCTGACGTCACCGTTGTCGGCGTCCCCTTCGATTCCGGCGTTTCCTACCGCCCTGGCGCGCGCTTCGGTGCCAACCACGTGCGTGAAGCCAGCCGCCTGCTCCGTCCCTACAACCCGGCATGGGACGTCAGCCCGTTCGAGAACATCCAGGTTGCCGACGCCGGCGACATGGCCGTGAACCCGTTCAACATCAACGAGGCCATCGAGACCATCCAGCAGAACGCCTTGGACCTCACGGCCAACGGCAGCAAGCTGGTCACTCTCGGTGGCGACCACACCATTGCCCTGCCTCTGTTGAGGGCAGCCGCTGAGCGTGCCGGTGAGCCCATCGCGATGCTCCACTTCGATGCGCACCTGGACACCTGGGATACCTACTTTGGCGCCGAGTACACGCACGGCACCCCGTTCCGTCGGGCCGTGGAAGAGGGCATCCTTGACACCGAGGCCATCAGCCACGTCGGTACCCGCGGTCCGCTGTATGGCAAGAAGGACCTCGACGACGACCACCGCTTCGGCTTCGGAATCGTCACCTCCGCAGACGTCTACTACCAGGGCGTCCTTGAGACCGTGGCTAAGATCCGCGACCGCATCGGCAACCGTCCGCTGTACATCTCCGTGGACATCGATGTCCTGGATCCGGCGCACGCGCCCGGCACCGGCACTCCTGAAGCCGGCGGCATCACCAGCCGCGAGCTCCTGGAAATCATCCGTGGTTTCCGGGGCATGAACCTCGTTGGTGCGGACATCGTTGAAGTTGCTCCGGCCTACGACCACGCGGAAATTACCGGTGTTGCAGGCAGCCACGTAGCCTACGAGCTCGTGACCCTCATGGCGGACAACGCAGTGGAAGGTGACCGCCAAGGTGCCCCCAACGGCTACGCGCAGCAGGCCCTCGGCGCCCGCATCGCGGAACTCGCGCAGGCAACCGGAGCAACCGGAGACCAGCGATGATCGATTTCGATCCGGGCACAGCAGCCCCCACCAAGGGAACCAACCAGCGCAACGGTGGGGACCTCGTCGTCGAGACCCTTGAAGCGCTGGGCGCGAAGACTGTCTTCGGTATCCCGGGCCAGCACGCCCTGGGTCTCTTCGACGCCATGGGTCGCGGCAACTTGCACTTCGTTTCCTCCCGTGTGGAGAACAACTCGGCGTTCGCGGCGGACGGGTATTCACGTGCCACCGGCGAGGTGGGTGTGCTGTTCCTGTCCACCGGGCCCGGTGCGCTGACGTCCCTGGCCGGTTTGCAGGAGGCCTATGCCACAGGTGTTCCCATGGTGGTTGTGGCCAGCCAGATTCCGCTCGATGGCCTGGGTGCCCGCCGCAAGGGCATGTTGCACCAGCTTGATGACCAGAAGGCCTCGGCCGCGAACGTCACCAAGAGCCAGCGACTGATCCAGCACGCCTCGGGCATCCCCTCGGCCATCCAGGACGCGTGGACCGAAGCGATTTCCTCACCGCAGGGCCCTGTGTGGATCGAAATCCCGCAAAACGTCCTGCTGGACCCGATCATGGTTCCCCCGGTGGAGGACGCCCTCGCCGAAGCATTCGACAACCCGCCGCGCGTCGAGCTGATCCGCGAGGCCGTGAAGTGGCTTTCGACGGCGGAACGTCCGGCCATCATCGCCGGCGGCGGTACCCGTCGTGGCCGGGCCGAGAAGTCGTTGCTCTCGATCGCCGAGCAATTACGGGCTCCGGTCATTTGCACCCCGGGCGGCAACGGCGCGTTCCCGTGGACCCACGAGCTGTCCTTACAGTCGTGGATCGAGGACCGGTATATGACCGACGTCCTGGAAGACGCCGATGTGCTGATCGTGATCGGCTCCTCCCTGGGTGAAGTGACCTCGAACTACTTCACGTTCGAACCACGCGGCCGGATCATCCAGATCGACGCCGAACCCCGCGTCCTGGAATCCAACCGGCCCGGTTTGGGCATCCGTGCCGACGCCGGCCAGGCCCTAGCGGCCCTGGACGAAGCCCTCGCAGCTGCCGGTGCCGCGGACTCCGTGAAGCGTGACTGGCACGGCACCAGCCCGGAGGACGTGGTCAAGGAATCCCTGGCCAAGGTCAAGGCCCGCCTGGAATCACAGGACCTGGCCAAGGAACTGAAGTTCATGGCCGACATCCGCGAGGCTGTTCCGGCTGACATGCAGACGTTCTGGGACATGACCATCTCTGCGTACTGGGGCTGGAGCTGCTGGGACGCCCGGCAGGGCCAGTTCCACTCCGCCCAAGGCGCCGGCGGCTTGGGCTACGGTTTCCCTGCGGCAATCGGCGGTGCCGTGGGACTGGAGACCATCGGCAAGCCGAGCAGGGTGCTGGCCGTTTCCGGTGACGGATCCTCCATGTACTCCATCTCCGAGCTCGCCACCGCCAAGCAGCACAACGTCCCGGTCACCTGGCTGATTGTGGACGACGGCGGCTACGGCATCCTGCGCGAGTACATGGTGGGCGCCTTTGGCCAAGCCACCGCCACCGAGCTCGCCCGCCCGGACTTCGTGAAGCTTGCCGAGTCCTTCGGCGTCCCGGCGCGCCGGGTTTCCCCGGAGGAAGTGGGGGACGCGCTCAAGGCGTCCTTCGCAGCGGACGGACCCAACGTCGTCGTGGTTGAGACCCTGCTGAAGATGTTCGGCCCCACGCATTTGGATGACTAAGTAGACCGTAGTAAACGCAGAAAGCCCCCGCACGGAACCTCGTGCGGGGGTTTTCTGCGTTGCGAGGCCCACTCTGCACCCAATTCCCGCGAAATAAGGTGCAGAGCGGGCCCCGCAACTGAACCGAAACGCATCTTTAGTTTCCCAAAGCAATCAATCTGAGTTATAGTTGCTTTAGGCAAGCAAAAGAGGGGTGTTTTCCATGTCCGTCGGTTCCGCCACAGCAACCGATCTTGTGCATCAAATCTTCGACCTCCAGCGCACACTGCGCTGTGTGGTGACCGCCCACATGGCGCGTGTTCCCGACGTCGGAATGGCTGTTCAAGGGGTGATGCGATTCATTGGCGAGGGGGAGACCCGCGCTACGCATCTGGCCACGCGGCTCGGTGTCAGCGCACCGGTCCTGAGCCGGCACGTCACCGAACTCGAGGAACTGGGCTTCGTGGTCAGGCGGCCCGATCCCGCGGACGGCAGGGCCCAACTGCTTGCCCTGACGGAGGAAGGCTCCGCGAAACTGCGCGAATTCGAAGAACAACGCAGCGTGAGACTGCGCGATTACCTGGCGGATTGGAGCGAGGCTGACGCCCTCGAGGCCTCCCAGGTCATCAACAAACTCACCGAGTCACTCAAGGACTCAATCCGGGCAACGACGGCCGGCTCCATCACAACCAACCAGACAGCTTAGGAGCCACCATGGCCACACCAGCAGTTCAGAACACCAAGGCGGTGGACGCCTCAGTCAGCCCCGCGGCCAGCAAAGCCGCAGCGCCCATGACGCACCGGCAGATCATGGAAGCCCTCACCGGCCTCCTCGCCGCCTTCTTCACCGCAATCCTCAGCAGCACTATTGTTGCCAACGCATTGCCCACCATCATGTCCGAGCTCAAGGGCACCCAAACCGACTTCGCCTGGGTCATCACGGCAGCGTTGCTGGCCAACGCTGCAACCACACCCATCTGGGGCAAGCTCGCCGACCTTTTCGACAAAAAGCTCCTGGTCCAGCTGAGCATCATCATCTTTGTGGCCGGCTCAGTCATGGCTGGACTCTCCGAAACCATTCCGCTGCTGCTCACCGCCCGCGTCATCCAAGGCGTGGCCATGGGTGGCCTCACAGCCTTGGCCCAGGCAATCATCGGCTCCATGATTCCGCCGCGCGACCGCGGTAAATACTCCGGTTACATGGGTGCCGTCATGGCCGTTGGCACTGCTGGCGGACCGCTGTTGGGTGGCTTCATCGTTGACAGCCCGTTGGGCTGGCGCTGGACGTTCTTCGTCTGCGTGCCCCTGGCCGTCGTCGCGCTCATACTGCTGCAGGTGACGCTGAAAATCGAGCACATCAAGCGTCCCGCCAAGATCGACTGGCTCGGCTCCATCCTGCTGACCTCCGGCGTCAGCCTGTTGCTGATCTGGGTTTCCTTCGCCGGCAACCCCGACTACTACGACTGGTTCTCCTGGCAGTCCGCCCTCATGGTGGGTGGCGGCGTAGCTCTTCTGGCTGTGCTCGTGTTCGTGGAAACCAAGGTGGCCCAGCCCATCATCCCGCTCAAGATCATCTCCGAGCGCACCACGGCCCTGGCCATTGTTGCCTCCGTTGCGGTGGGCATCGCCATGTTCGGTTCCTCAACCTTCCTGGGTCAGTACTTCCAGGTTGCCCGCGGCGCCACACCCACCGAGGCAGGGCTGCTGACGCTGCCCATGATCGCCGGAAACCTCATCGGTTCGGTCGCTTCGGGCATCCTGATCAGCCGCTTCGGCAAGTGGAAGAGGTTCCTGATTGCAGGCTCCGTGCTCCTCATTGGCGGACTCGCATTCGCCGGAACCATGGACCACACCACTGAACTGTGGATAGTGGCGATCTACACCGGTGTGTTCGGGCTCGGCCTGGGCATGCTGATGCAGAACCTGGTCCTCGCTGTTCAGAACACCGTCCAGGCCAAGGACATCGGAACCGCCAGTGCCTCCGTGGCGTTCTTCCGCTCGGTCGGTGGCGCAATCGGCGTATCCGTTCTCGGCGCCATCATGTCCAACCACGTGAAAGAACTCGCTGTTGAGGGCATGACTGCCGCAGGGATCCCTGCCCAGGGTGGCGCGTCCGGAGCGAGCATGGACCTGGCTGACATGCCTGCCCCCATCGCGGACATCATGCGCGCTGCCTACGGTGACGCGACTGCTCAGATCTTCCTGATCTCCGCGATCATCAGCGTCGTTGCCCTCCTCGCCGTGCTGTTCATCAAGGAGCGTCCACTGCGACGCACCGTGGATGCAGCTCCTGAGAAAGAACTGGTTGCCACGGCTTCAGGGGACGCCGGAATGTCACTGGACACGGCGTCCCTGGACGCAGTGAAAGCGTCCGACGACGGCGCCCGCCGCGTGGGTGCCCATCCTGCAGTTTCGGTGGGCGGAGGTCAGCTAGGGGCGGACCGTCAGGTTCCGGTAGGGGACCGTCAAGCTCCGGTAGGGGACCGTCAGGTTCCGAACCCGGAGTCCGGAACCGATCTTGACCTCGAGTTCGCTCGGATCCTCACCCAGGAACGGCCTCACGGTACCGCTGATGTGAAGGAAGTCCAGGAGCAGTTGTCCCGTACCCAGTACGTCTTGGCGGAACAACAGCTTCAGCTGAGCCGTGCCAACGTGGAGCTGCAGGCCCGGTTGCGGGAGCAGCAGACCATTGCCGAGCAGCAAGCCCACACCGCGGAAGAACTTGCAGCGATCCGCAAAGAACTCAAGCGTGAGCGCAGGCAGCAGGAGCGCATGGCGTTGCTGCTCCTCCAAGGCGTCGAAGCACGTTCGGACCACGGCAAGCACGCAGGCTAACTCACTGGGGTCCCGGCCCTGTCCGGGAATCCAGGGCTCCTTGCGGAGTCCGGTCAGAACGGCCAACGAGGGCGGGATTGGGAGCGCCGGCTGGGAAACCAGCCGGCGCTTTCTTGTCTGCCCCGACTACCGGACTTGCGGAAGCGGGAGCACCCGCCACCCGGCAGATACTCCGCTGGGATGATCTTTCCCGAAAGATGTTTCGCCGGGGCAACGGATTTCGTAGAGTAGGGAGGCTAATACTGTCAGCCCCGGCTGCCACACTTCTCTTACCTCTTTCACGCACTCTTTCTAAGGACCCGTGGGCATGCTTGTCACCCTTATACGGCGCTACTCCAAGCCGTATTTGCCGCAGATCGTGGCCGTGCTGATTTTTCAGCTCGCATCCACCATCGCTACGCTGTACCTCCCCAGCCTCAACGCCAGAATTATTGATGAGGGAGTTTCCCGCGGAGACACCGACTTCATCTGGCAGACCGGTGCCCTCATGCTCGCTGTCGCCCTTGGACAAGTGGTCACTGCCATCATCGCTGTGTACTTCGGGTCCCGCGTTGCAATGGCCATTGGCAGGGACCTGCGCCGCAGCGTCTTCCGGCAGGTCAGTAGCTTCTCAGCCCAGGACGTCAACACTTTCGGTGCTCCCACGCTGATTACCCGCGGTACCAACGATGTCCAGCAGGTACAGATGCTGGTGCTCATGGGCCTGAACTTCATGGTCTCAACCCCCATCATGTGTGTGGGCGGCATCATCATGGCGCTCCGTGAGGACCTTAGCCTTTCCTGGTTGGTCTGGGTCTCCGTTCCTGTCCTGGTGGCCGTGGTGGGCTACCTTGTAGTCCGTCTCATGCCGCTGTTCCGTTCCATGCAGACCAAGATCGACGCCATCAATGGCGTACTGCGCGAACAGATCATCGGTATTCGCGTGGTCCGGGCCTTTGTTCGCGAGCCCCACGAGGCCAGGCGCTTCGGGGACGCCAATGATGACCTCACTGCAGTGTCGGTAAAGATCGGCAACCTGTTCGTCCTGATGTTCCCGGCCATCGGCATGATCCTGCACCTGTCCACGGCCGCCGTGCTGTGGTTTGGCGGCCAGCGGGTGGATTCCGGGGAGATGCAGGTGGGTGCGCTCACGGCCTTCCTCCAGTACCTGCTGCAGATCCTGATGGCTGTCATGATGGGCACGTTCATGGCCATGATGATTCCCCGCGCATCCGTCTGTGCAGACCGCATCGGTGAGGTACTGGACGTCGAGCCTTCCATCCACAACCCCAGCTCGCCAGTAGTGCCTGCTGAGAAGAAGGGACGCGTGGAGTTCCGGGACGTCACCTTCAAGTACCCCGGTGCCGAGGCTCCGGTGCTGAGCAACATTTCCTTCACTGCTGAGCCGGGCAAGACCCTGGCCATCATCGGCTCCACGGGCGCCGGCAAGACCACCTTGGTCTCGCTGCTGCCGCGGCTTTACGACGTCGCATCCGGTGACGTCCTGCTGGACGGTGTGCCCGTCACGAAGATGGACGCATCGGAGATCACCAGCCGCGTATCTGCGGTGCCGCAGAAGCCGTACTTGTTCTCAGGAACAATCGAGCACAACCTTCGTTTCGGCAAGCCTGACGCCACGGACGAAGAGCTGTGGGACGCGTTGGAAACGGCACAGGCCAAGGGCTTCGTGGAAGAAAAGTCATCCGGTTTGAACCGGCGCATCGCCCAAGGCGGTACCAATGTCTCCGGTGGCCAGCGCCAGAGGCTATCCATTGCCAGGGCGTTGGTTACCAAACCGAATGTGTACCTGTTTGATGATTCGTTCTCCGCGCTCGATGTTGCTACCGACGCCCGTCTGCGCAAAGCCTTGAAGGCCAAGACCCGGGATTCCACAGTCATCATCGTGGCCCAGCGCGTCTCTACCATCGCGGACGCGGACGAGATCCTTGTGCTGGATAACGGAAGGATTGTTGACCGCGGAACGCACGACGAACTGCTGGAGACCTCACCCACCTACCAGGAAATCGTTGAATCCCAGCTGAGCGTGGAGGAAGTGGCATGACCGAGCAGGACCAGCAGAAGAGGCGTGGCTGGGCTGCCAAGGCTCAAGCCGCCAAAGATGCCAAGGCAACAGCCGAAGCTGAGGTAGCCACCGAAGTGCTCGATGACGACGACTTTGTTGAAGAAGAATACGTCCCCTCCGAAGCTGATGGCGGTATGTTCGGCGACGTCCCGGCAAAGAAGGCCAAAGAGTTCTGGCCGTCCGCCAAGCGACTCATGGGCCTGCTGAAGCCCGAGGCCGTTGGCGTGTACATCGTGATCGGGCTCGTCATTGTCTCGGTGGTCCTCAATGTGATTGCTCCGAAGGTCCTGGGTAGTGCCATGGACGTTATCTTCGGTGGTGTTGTGGGCCGGCAGATCCCGGAGGGGGTCTCGCAGGAGCAGTTCGTTGAGCTCATGCGCCAGCAAGGTCAAGGCAACTTCGCGGACATGGTCTCCAAGATGGAGCTCACCAACGGGATTGACTTCCCCAAGCTGACGTTCCTGATTTCGATCGTGCTCCTGATGTACTTTGTGGCCAACATCTTCCTGTGGGCCCAGGGTTGGTTGCTCAACAGGATCGTCATGCGGGTCATTAAGAAGCTGCGCAACGACGTTCAGGCAAAGCTCAACCGGCTCCCGCTGAACTACTTCGACACCCGCCAGCGCGGCGACATCCTGTCCCGCGTGACCAACGACGTCGACAACGTCCAGCAGGGCCTCCAGCAGGCGTTCTCCCAACTGGTCAGCTCAGTGCTCACAGTCCTGGGCATCACGGTGATGATGTTCATCGTCTCCTGGGAATTGGCGCTCATTGCCCTGATCGCCCTGCCGTTGTCCGGCATTGTGGCGGGCGTCATTGGTGCGCGCAGCCAGAAGCTCTTCGCAGCACAGTGGAAGAACACCGGCGCACTGAACGGCCAGATCGAGGAGTCCTTCTCCGGACACGACCTCGTGAAGGTCTTCGGTCGCGATGCCGACATGCTGAAGCGTTTCGACGAGAAGAACGAGGAACTCTACAAGGCCTCCTTTGGTGCGCAGTTCGTGTCCGGCGTGATCTTCCCGGCCATGAACTTCGTGTCCTACCTGTCCTACGTCGGCATTGCCGTGGTGGGTGGCTTGCGCGTTGCCTCGGGCTCCATGAGCCTGGGCGATGCCACCGCCTTCATTCAGTACTCACGTGAATTCACCCAGCCGCTGGGCCAGATTGCCGGCATGGCCAACATGCTGCAGTCCGGTGTTGCCTCGGCAGAGCGCGTCTTCGAGTTCCTTGATGCCGAGGAAGAAGTTGAAGAGACCGGGACCCGCAATCTGCCCGCCAAGACCGACGGCCATGTTGAGTTCGAGCACGTCTCGTTCAGCTATGTAGAAGACAAACCGCTCATTGAGGACCTGTCCTTTGCTGCCGAACCTGGCCATACCGTGGCGATTGTGGGCCCCACCGGGGCCGGGAAGACCACGCTGGTGAACCTGGTGATGCGTTTCTACGAGCTCAACGCAGGCCGGATCACCTTGGATGGCGTGGACATCAAGGACCTTAGCCGCGCAGAACTGCGGTCCAAGGTGGGCATGGTGTTGCAGGATGCCTGGCTGTTTGGCGGGACCATCTACGACAACATCAAGTACGGCAAGCTGGACGCCACCGAGGACCAGATCATGGAAGCGGCCAAGGCAACCTACGTGGACCGCTTTGTGCGTGCCCTCCCGGACGGTTACCAGACGATCATCGACGAAGAAGGCAACAACGTCAGCGCCGGTGAAAAGCAGCTCATCACCATCGCCCGTGCCTTCGTTTCAGATCCGTCGCTGCTGATCCTGGACGAAGCTACAAGCTCCGTGGACACCCGTACGGAGCTGTTGCTGCAAAAGGCCATGGCTGCCCTTCGGACGGACCGGACGAGCTTCGTGATCGCCCACCGCCTGTCCACTATCCGCGACGCCGACACCATTTTGGTGATGGAGAACGGCAAGATCGTGGAGCAGGGCAACCATGCCCACCTGCTCACACTGCAGGGGGCCTACTACCGGTTGTACATGTCCCAGTTCGCTGGTGAGGAAGAGACCGCTGTGGACGACTCGACGGCGGTGCACAGCTGAGCACGGAAACACTGAAGGAGTCCATGGCACCCCGCCGCATAGAGGTCCTCGTACCCATGCGCTGGGGTGACATGGACGCCTACGGCCACATCAACAACGTCCAGATTGTGCGGATGCTGGAGGAAGCCCGTATCGCAGCCTTCGGGCCCCCTCGCGGAGCGGGCCTTCCGGGCGTAGAGCCCCCGGCGGCCCTGTTCAATGACGTCGAGGAAGGCACCATGACCCTGGTTGTGGAGCACAAAGTCCGGTACGTCCGGACTTTGGATTACCGCAACATCCCGGCTGTGGTGGAGATCTGGGTGGGGGCCATCAAAGGCGCCAGCTTCGATCTCCATTACGTCATCAAAGATCCCGTCACGCGGGAAGACTGCGTGAAAGCAACTACTCACCTGGCTTTCGTCGCCGAGGCCACAGGACGGGTCCTAAGGCTCACGCCGGAGCAAAAGGAAAAGCTGCAGAAGTACCAGGCCTGACGAGTTTTTGTACAGCTGATGCCCTCAAATGGCCGTCTTAGGGGCATGAGCTGTACAAAGACTCCACGTAGAGTTTCACCATGAAACTTGAAATTGCCGTGGTGAGTGCCGCGGGTGCAGGCACGGCAGCCGCCGAGGGAGCCGACCGCATCGAACTGTGCAGCAGCCTGGAACTTGGTGGCGTCACGCCAAGCCAAGGACTCATGGAAGCCAGCATGGAGCACGTTGACGGCCGTCTGGCGATCCATCCACTGATCCGCTCCAGGCCCGGCGACTTCCGGTACTCTGCGTCCGACGTAGACACCATGGTCCACGAGATCCGCCATCTGCTGGCTCAGGGGGCCCACGGGGTGGTGGTCGGGGCGCTCACCGCGTCCGGAGACGTAGACGTTCACGCGATCCAGCGCCTCGTGGATTCCGCCAAGGAAGCCAACCCGGAAGCAGAGTTGACCTTTCACAGGGCCATAGACCAGTCACGAGACCCCGTGGCCGCTCTTGAACAGCTGATGGAACTTGGCTTCACGCGGATCCTGACCTCGGGCCACGAAGCCACCGCGGGGGCCGGGCTGTCCACGTTGACCACCATGGCAGAACGTGCCGGGAGTGCACTGCAGATCATGGCCGGGGGAGGACTAACCCTTGACGACATCCCTGCGATGCACAGGGCAGGCCTTGCTGCGGTCCACCTTTCGGCCAAGAAGACGGTCTCCACTCTCGCCGATGGGGCGGTCTCCCTCGGTGCGCAGGACGGCAGCGATCCCACGGCTTACACAGTTACCAACCGCGACGTCGTCCGGGCGGCGAGGGCGAAAGTCAACGCACTGAACCTGGCCGCCTCCAAGTAGCACCTGGCCGCCTCCAAGTAGCACCGTCATAATGCCCTGGCAGCGTCATGGCCAGTATTCGGGGGCGGGAATTGCAGTGATCGCGCATCGCAATAACCCTTTACGACTCCACGGAACGCCGGGATGATGTAAGGATTCACCAAACAGGTGAAAAACCCCGGAAGCTACCTTCAGGAGTCTCAGCGATGCCGCTGCCCGCGCCGGTTTCACCGGCCCTCATCACCCCGCCAAATCCCAGCAGAATCGGTTCAGTGACAGCCCACCCGGAGGTGGATTGTGGCATCGGCGCGTGGGACAAACTGCTCTACGGCAATCACCGATTCGTTGTGGAAGTCCTGGATGTGGCTGAAGCGGGGCTCAGCGGAAGGGGCGGCGGGGTTGGTGCGGCCCACAGGGCTGTCATCCCGTGGCGGCGGCAGGACAAGGACCCCGCAACGGTGGATGTCATGGTCGTCTCGGAGAAGACCGGCATCAGGGTCCGGAACGTGATGGTGGAAGAGGCCACCCGCGAGTCCGGAACGGTTGTCTTCGAAGCCACAGAGGGCCCTGGCATCTACTTCGTCTTCTACCTGCCGTACGCCATGCTGGGGAAAGCCCACTATCCCCAGGCGCAGTACCTCCCGCGTCGTCCTGCCGCAGATCCGGCCTGGGCCGCCGCCGTCGGACGTTCCGCCTGGGCAAGCGGGGCGCAAGCTGCGCTGCCCACCGCCAAAGTCCTCCGATATGAGGCGGCAAGCGAACGGGACTCGTTCGCACCCATGAACTTCACCGCCCGCGCAGACGAACTGGAGCGGTTCCGGGCACTCCACGCGGGAGAAGCCCTTCTGGTGGTTCCCGAGGACCGCCTGAATCCCATCTCCATGCGGCATGACCTACCGGCGCACTGGGTGATCAACGGGCCCTCGGAAGCTTTCCACGGCACTGCACAGGCTGGCGAGGACTATGTGGTTCAGTTGGGGCTGTATGCGCAGAAGGATCTCAACGGCGTGACAGTGCGGGTCACCCCATCAGCCGGGCCCTCATCAGCCGGGGAAGAGCCAACGGGAGGAGAAGGTACCCGCGGGCGCTGCATCAACACCGATGGCGTGGACAGGCTGGGCAAGCCATGGCACAGAGCCCTCAACGTTGCTGCCGGCACCGTACGGGCTTTGCTGGTGGTCCTTCCCATCCCTGAGGAAGCTGCGGGAACCACGCACTCCGCGATGGTGACTATCCATGCAGCGGGGGAGCCACCACGGGAGGTCGTGGTCAGGCTTGATGTGGCCGCGGAAACAGATCCGGCACTCCTTGCGGGCGGTTTCGGAGATGCACGTTCCCTTCGGCGCCTGGCCTGGCTGGATTCGCGAGTGGCTCAGGACGCGGAGCTCGTTAGGCCATATACGGCCATCACTTTGGACGAAACGTGCAGGACGTTGGGGATTCTGGGCAGGTCCTTGCAGCTGACGGAGTCCGGACTTCCGGCGCAGGTGACGTCAACGTTTACCACCGCGGTGACCGCGACGGATGGTCCCGTCGTCGAGCTTTTCAGTGCTCCCATGCGGCTGGAGGTTGAGGGAATTGATTGGACGCACGGTCAGCTCGTTTTCACTGAGGACGGCCCGGCGCGGATGTCGTGGCGCTGCACCTGGACAGGTCGCAAGGACGGCAAGACGGCACTGACGCTGGAGCTGAACGGCGTTCTCGACGCCGATGGGGCAGTTTCGTACTCGCTGCGGCTCAGCCCGGTGGGGACCTTGGAGGTGAACGACGTCGGCCTGCAGCTGGCGCTCCATGAGGCTTCGGTTCCGCTGGCCATGGGGTTGGGCATCCCGGGTGGAAGACGGCCGGACACCATCGACTGGACTTGGGACGTGGCGGCGAAGAACCAGGACGCGTTGTGGCTGGGGAGTGTGAATGTAGGCGTCCAGCTTTCCTTACGTGATGGCAGCTATGAACGGCCGCTCAACACCAACTTCTACCGGGAGAAACCGTTGGTGGAACCGGGATCGTGGGCCAACCGGCAGCAGGCCGGCGGTGAAAGCGGAGTCCGGGGCGGTGTCGCGTTGCGGACATCGGGGGACACAGCCACGCTGCGTGCCTTCAGTGGTGCCCGGACCCTGACGGCGGATGAGCCATTGGACTTCGATTTCCGCATGCTGCTGACACCGTTCAAGCCGATCGATCCCGGTAAACACCTTGGAAAACGGTACTTCCACGCTCCTGAAAACCCTGCGGACATCAAGGCCGCTGGTGCCACCGTGGTCAACGTCCATCACGCCACGGCGCCGGCGCCCTATATCAATGATCCCTTGCTGACCCAGGACTCGCTGCGGAAGTACGTGGCCCAGTGCCATCAGCACGGGCTCAAAGCCAAGGTTTACAACACGGTCCGCGAGCTCACGTTCCATAGCCCGGAGCTGCTGCCGTTGCTGCACCTGGACCACGAAGTCTTCAGCGACGGACCAGGGGCAGGCCACATCTGGCTGCAGGAACATGCCGGCAGCGGCTACGTTTCAGCGTGGTTTGCACCCAATGTGGAGGACATCGCCGTGGTGACAACCGGCGAATCACGGTGGGAGAACTTCTACGTGCGGAGCCTTCAGGAACTGGCCGGCGGGGAGGATGGGATTGACGGCATCTACCTGGATGACATCGCCTATGACCGCCACGCCATGCAGCGGGTCCGCAAGGTCCTGGAGCGGGCCTGCATAACCCGTGGTGTAGACGGCCCTGAGATTGACCTCCATTCAGCAAACCAGTTCACTGCGCACGACGGTTACGCATCCTCCGCCAATCTGTACATGGAGCACTTGCCGTATGTGGACAGGCTATGGCTGGGGGAGTACTTCGACTACAACACCACCGATCCCGACTATTGGCTGGTGGAGCTCTCCGGCATTCCCTTCGGCCTCATGGGCGAGATGCTGGAAGGCGGTGGCAACCCATGGCGTGGCATGGTGTTCGGGATGACAGGCCGGGCACCTGCCGTGGACAACCGCCCGCTCTGGGAGTTCTGGGCCCAAACCGGGTTGGAGCACGGGAAAATGCAAGGGTTTTGGGACCCGCAGGCCCCCGTAAAGACAAGTCACCCGGACGTTCTGGCCACCACGTGGCTCACGGAGCACAGAGTGGTTGTAGCGCTGGCCTCCTGGGCCGCGGACACTGAACAAGTGACGCTGATTTTCGACGACGCTGCTGCCGCCACCAGAACCATCAAGGCCCCCACCATCGCCGGCTTCCAATCTGCCGCGAGCTACGCGCCCGGCCAAGCCATAACCATCGAGCCGCAGCGCGGTCTCCTTCTCACGATCGGATACTGACGTGGCAGACACAGCAACCTCCACCCTTACAGTCACCACCGTTTCCCTGACCATGGCCGAGCTCGGCCCGCTCAACCCCTTGCCCGTGGTGGCGGCTGAGCTGGACCAGCCCTACACCGTGGGAGAGGGGGTGCCGGAGGAACTCCAGGCCTCGGCCCGGTTCGGTGTGGTGCCCAACATTTACCCGTACCTCATGCAGGACGGCTACAGCCGGGACGCGGCACCCAAGGAAGTGCCCGCCGTCGTGCTTGAAAACAGCAAACTCAAGGTGACGGTCCTCCCGTCGCTGGGTGGCCGCATCTGGGAACTGTTCGACAAAAAGACGGGCAAGCAGCTCCTCCACACCCACGATGCCCCGCAACTGGCCAATGTTGCATTGCGCAAGGCCTGGTTCGCCGGTGGGCTGGAATGGAACATCGGCACCCGAGGTCATTCGCCCACCAGCTGCGATCCTTTGCACACCGCGATTGTCCGCACCCCGGACGGCAAGCACATCCTGCGGATGTGGGAATACGAGAGGCTGCGGGAAGTGGTTTTCCAGGTGGACATCTGGCTGCCCGGCGACTCGCCTGTGGTGTTCGCGGCGGTGCGGATCCGCAACCCAAACGACCACGAGGTCCCCATGTACTGGTGGAGCAACGCCGCCATCCCCGAGACGGAGCGGACCCGCGTGATCGCCCCGGCGGATGAGGCTTTCGGCAGCGACTACACCACGGACATCACCCGCGTCCGGCCCACCGCCCACGAGGGATATGACGGCACATGGCCGGTCAACAGCCCCCACGCGGCGGATTTCTTCTTCGACATCGACCCTTCCGAACGGCGTTGGGTTGTTGCAGCCGACGACGACGGCGACGGGCTGGCGATGCTCTCCACGGGACTCCTCCGCGGCAAGAAGCTCTTCGTATGGGGCCAGGGGCAGGGCGGCAAGCGGTGGCAGGAATGGCTGAGCCCCGGAGCTGGACCGTATGCCGAAATCCAGGCGGGTTTGGCGCAGACGCAGTTTGAACACCTTGTCATGCCAGCCGACGCGGAGTGGGCATGGGTAGAGGCCTACGGTAACGGTCATCTCGATCCGGAAACCTCGCACGGTGCCGACTGGGACGCTGCGGTGGCCAACGCCAGCCAGCGATTGGAGCAACTCCTGCCCCATGACGAACTCGAGGCCATGCTCCCCGCAGCCCTCAGCGATGCCGACATCCCGCCGTCCACCATGCTGCTGCGCGGCAGTGGTTGGGGCGTTCTTGAACGCGCCCGGCGCCGGAAATCCGGGAAGGGCTGGGTGGATGAGAGCGGTACACCTTTCGGGGTGGAGAGCGTCACGGCCGAGCAGGAACCGTGGCTCGGTCTGTTGGAGGGAAAAACGTTCGACGGCGGGCCCGGTTTCGTCGCCGGGGCGGACTGGGAAGAGTTGCTTGGTGGGCAGGCCAGCCCCGAATCGAGGTTTCACCTGGCCACCATGAAGCACGCCCGTCAGGACCTGGACGGTGCGAAGGCGGGGTACCGCGGGGTGCTTTCCGACGGAGGGGCCGCTCCCGGCATCAGGGCGCTCGCGCACCGCGGCTTGGGCTTGGCCCTGCTCGCCGCAGGTCAGGAGGCTGATGGACTTACAGAGCTCCGGAGGGGCGTTGACGCTGACCCCTCCACCACAGCCTTGCTGACGGAAGCCGTCACGCTCAGCATCCGGCACGGGGACCCCGCCATGGCACTGGGACTGGTGGAGTCGGCACCCAAGGAGGGCGCCGGCGTCGGACGTTTGAGGTTCCTCAAGGCGCTGGCGCTCGCGCGAACCGGGAAAGCCACCGAAGCAGCCGCGATCCTGCGTGAGGGCGTCGAGATTCCGGACCTCCGCGAGGGCGAGGACGCCATAGCGGACTTGTGGGAAGAAGTGTGCTCGGACGAGCCCGTCCCTGCGGCCTATCAGTTCGGGATGCACTGACGGGCGCGCGGTGTGGCCTCCCGCACATCGGGAGTAATCTCTGAAAGCGTGTTCTGGAACATGCAGACGCAACGAACGGAGCACCTAATGCCCCCCGAGATACCGGGACTGCCAGCCTTGGAATGGTCCTCGTCAGACGGCCATGCCAGCTATGACCAGGCGGAGGGGACGCTGACGCTCACGGCAGCCCCCGGCGTCGACTGGACCAACGATTCCCTGGGCGGCGAGCCGCAGCACCGCGCCACAGCGTTGGGCTTCAGGGCACCTGCCGCGTTCTCACTCTCAGCCCGGGTGTTGGTGGCCTCACCACGGACAACGTTCGACGCCGGTGTGCTGACTTTGTGGGCGGACAGCGAGCACTGGGCCAAGCTCTGCCTCGAGTATTCTCCGCAAGGGGAAGCCATGGTGGTCAGCGTGGTGACCAACAACTACTCCGACGATTCCAACGGCCCCGTGGTGGACGCCCCGTGGGTTTACCTGCGCGTGAGCCGGGTAGGGCCAGCGTGGGCTTTCCACTGGTCATCGGACGGCCGGAAATGGTCCTTCGTGCGGCTGTTCAGGCTGGATACGGAGAAAGCAGTGCACGTCGGGTTCATGTCGCAAGCGCCCATGGGCGAGAGCTGTGAGGCACGTTTCGACGCCATCGAAGTGAAGGACGAACCTCCGGCTGACCTCCGCGACGGAAGTTAGCGCTGGTCAATCGGGGGTTGAACGCAGCTTCGCCGGGATGGGCAGCAAGCCTGTGGATATCCAGATGCTTGGATAAACCAAACAAGGTAAGTTGGCATGGTGATTCCCTCCGTAAAAACTGCCATTGACCGCGCCCCCGGAGTCTCCAAGGAGATCGAGGACGCAGCTTGGTATGTGCTGGGTCCGGCGCTCCACGGGAGACCCTCGGCGCTGGACGGCAGGACGTTGACGTGGACCGCAGATGCTGCCGCTGAGCTCCTGGAACGGCTTGAACGCGGGGTGGAGGACTCCAAAGCCCCCATGATGACCAACCTGCGGCAGAACCTTCATGGCGCGTCCCGGGAAGCCAAGCTGCTGGCCGTGGAACTGCTATTCCTGCAATCACTGCCGCTCGCGCACGAGGTCAAGTCCCTCCGGGTCAAGCGTGCCCGCGTCACCGAGGCCGCATCATGGGTTGAGCCGCCCATCGAGCTGCCGGAAGAGCTATATGAGGGCATGACGGACCACGGCGTCATCCGTGACCGCACCGCCGAGTTCAACTGGACCATCTGGGACCACCTGAAATGGCTGTGCCGCTTCGTGGCCCACGTGGACAGCCAAAGCACAGCCACCATTAACGAGGCACTCGCGGACCCGCTGAAGTTCCATGAACTGGCCGCCGCAACGCCCGAGGACCAGCCTGCCCTGCGCCGCAGCATCGAGTACTTGGTGTGGCCGAGCTACTTTGAGCCCGTAGTGGCAGACGTTGAACGCCAGGAAATCCGGGACGCCTTTGCTTCTCTCGTCGGCGGGGCCGGGGGCGATACAGACGAGGACATTACCGCCGACATCCACCGCATCCGCCTGCACCTGGACGAGCAAGCCGGGCAGCGCATCGACTGGTACGGACGCCAACTGGTAAGCCAATGGCGCAAGGTGGGAGATCCGGGGCGCCGTTCCTGGCTCCTGCGTACCCATCACGACAATGCGGACCTGCTGGCCGCCTGGGTTGCCGAAGAGAAGGCCACCTTGGATGTGGAACATCTGCGCGCCCTCAACGCAGGGGTCACGGCAGGCGTGGTCCAGCATGCCGTGGATGAGGATTACAAGCACCTGGGCTACGTGGAGCGCGAAGACACCAAAACAGCTGTTTTCGCTTTCCTGACAGTCATGAAGCCAGGTGACCTCACGCTGTACCAGCACGCCGGCCGGGTAAGGGTTGGTGTGGTCCTCGGAGAACCCGAACACCATGAAGACAATCGGCGGATCCGCCGCAAGGTCCGCTGGTTCGATGACAGTTACGCTATCCCCGAGCTTCCCCGGCACGCCCAGCGTCAACTTTCCACCCCGGGCATCATCGTGGACGTCACCAGGGTGATTCAGGCCCTGCAGGAGCTGCTCCCCGTGGAAGCCGAAACCGATGGCGAGGACGAAACACCGCCCACCACCGTCGTCGAGGTTGTCCAGCAAGGGTTCCGGCCGCTGACCGAAGAGTTTGCAGCGTCCCTGCACATGGACGTTGAACCACTCAAGGAGATCGCTGAACTTCTCGAGGAAAACCGCCAACTGGTTCTTTATGGTCCGCCGGGAACCGGCAAAACGTACCTCGCAAAGCATCTTGCCGCCGAGTTGGCCGGTGACCACACCGACGAACGGGTGAAGCTGGTCCAGTTCCATCCCTCGTATGCCTACGAGGATTTCTTCGAGGGCTACCGGCCGGACAAAACTGATGATGGCCAAGTGTCCTTCAAGCTTGTGGCCGGTCCACTGCGGCGTCTCGCCGAGGAGGCCGCGAAACCCGAGAATGCGCACAAGCCGTACTTCCTGATCATCGATGAAATGAACCGCGCCAACCTGGCCAAGGTCTTCGGCGAGCTCTACTTCCTCCTGGAATACCGGGACGACCGCATCTACCTCCAGTACAGCCCCAATGAGCCCTTCAGCTTGCCGGACAACCTTTACATCATCGGAACCATGAACACCGCGGACCGTTCCATCGCCATGATGGACGCCGCCATTCGCCGGCGGTTTGCGTTCATCGAGCTCCACCCCAAAGAGGATCCGATCCGTGGCACGCTGCGTCGCTTCCTGGAAGCCCGCGGTCTGGACACCCTCAACGCGGACCTGCTGGATGCGCTCAATGACGCGATCGACGACTGGGACCGGGACCTGATGATCGGGCCGTCCTACTTCATGAAGAACGCGGCCCAGAACCCCACTGGACTCCGCCGCATCTGGAAGTACGAGCTCATGCCGTTGCTGGAGGAGCACTATCACGGGCAGCTGAACCGGGCGCAGCTGGAGGAACGCTTCGGCCTGGACCAGCTGCTGGGACGTCTTGCAGCCCGCTAAAGGCATCCCGCCAAGGCCCGGCCGTGCGCCCGCCAGCGCGGGGCGGGTCAACTCCGGCCCCCGGCATATCGTCATGGACGAGCTCTCCCGCGGGGTGGTGGAAAAACTCGATCCCCAATCGGCGGCATTCATCAACACCAGCGGGCTGGCCAAGGCCTCTCCCATGGGCATGGGCCTCTACCGGATTGAACCCGTTGGCAAGGTGGGCTCAGTACGGACCACCACGGTGCAGCTCGAAGTCCGTCCCAAGGACCGGCTTGGCCTGAGCAGGCTCCTCTTCCTGCTCAGCTACGCCGGAGAGCAGGGCTTCCGTGATCACTCAGTGGAGGCCGTGGAGCACCCGGACCTGTGGAGCGCACTGGCCGAATCACTAGCTCAGTTGGCGGACAAAGCCCTGAGCCGTGGCGTCCTGCAGGGCTACCTCACCGTGGAGGAGTCCTTGCGCACCGTCAAAGGGCGCATCCGGATCTCGGACCAGATTTCACGACGTCCCGGGATGATGGTGCCATTGGAAGTCTCCTACGACGAATTCACGGAGGACATCGCGGAGAACCGTATCCTCCGTGCTGCCTTGGAGCGCATGGGCCAGGTTCCCGGCGTCCGGCCCAATGTCCTGAGCCGTTTGCGGCAGCTCAAAGGAAAGCTCGACGCCGTCACACGGCTCCAGTCCGGAGCGCCCCTGCCGCCGTGGCGGGCCAGCCGGATGAACCTCAGGTACCACCCCGTGCTGCGCCTGGCCGAGGTGATCCTCCGCAACGCTTCCGCCGAGGCCGGTGAGGGTAAGCAGCAAACTGCGTCCTTCGTGGTGGACATGGGCCAGGTGTTCGAGGAATTCGTGGGGACCGCGTTGCGCAGCGCCATGAGTGCCCACCCGGGAGAGATGCGCCTCCAGTACGGCGCGCTCCTCAATGAGGCAGTCCGGGACTCCGATCGCATTACCGTTCGTCCGGACGCCGTGCATTTCCTGGGTGGGCGTCCCGTGGTGGTCTACGACTCCAAATACCAGGCAGCCTCCGACGCCGGCGCGTCCCTAAGCGCGGACCACTACCAGTTGCTGGCATACTGCACAGCCCTCAGGGTACCCACCGCATGGCTCGTCTACGCGGGTTCGGGGGAAATGAAGCTGCGTAGGATCCTCAACACGGACATCGACATAGTGGAGTACCCGCTGGACCTGTCCTTGCCGCCGTCGGAAATCCTGTCCGCAGTGGCTGACCTGGCGGAACAATCCTGGGGCGAGGTAGTCCGCCAGGCTGTGGCGGGCCGCCCGGCGTCGGACTAGCCTGATAAGTAAATCTTCACTGGAGGAGGCACTATGGGCCGCAAGAAATCATGGCGCGATATGACCAAAGGCCAACGGATCATGCTGTTGGTCAGCGGCGCCATCAACATGGCCTTGCTGGGCGCGGCGCAGCGGAGCATCGGCAAGACTCCTGACGATCAGATCAGAGGCAAGAAGGCGGTCTGGCGCGCTGTCTCCTTCATCAACTTCTTCGGCCCGGTCAGCTACTTCCTGTTCGGCCGCCGTCGGGACGCTGAGATGGGTGCAGGCGCCCCTAAGCGCTGATGCTCACGAGGGCATCTTCACCGTGAACGTGGTGCCCCGGCCTGGTTCGCTTTCCAACGTGATGGTTCCGCCGTGCGCCTCAACAATGGCTTTGCTGATGGGCAGTCCAAGCCCGACGCCGGGAATGGCGCTTTTGCGTACGCCGCCGGCCCGGAAGAACTTGGTGAAAGCCTCGGCCTGTTCCTCTTCGTTCATCCCCATCCCGGTATCGGTGACCCGGCAGAAGATGAAGTCCTGATCCTCCCAAGCGGCCACTTCAACGTCCCCGCCGTCGGGGGAGTACTTGATGGCATTCGATACCAAGTTGTCCAGTACCTGCGCGATCCTTGAGGAGTCGATGCGGGCTTCCAAGGCGTCGGGGAGATCCACGGAGAGCCTGATGCCGGCCTTGGCGGCACGGGGCTCTGCGGAGTTGACGCTCCCGCGCACCAACTCGGCAACGTCCACTGTGTGAGGTTGAATGACGATCTGGCCCGAACGTATGGCCAGCAAGTCCGAGACGAGGGTCAGGAGCCTCTCCGCGTTCCGCCTGACGATGTCCAGCTGTTTGCGTGCCTTGGCGTCGAGGGTGTCCGGCTCATCCAGGATCAGCTCAACGTACCCAAGGATGGACGTTAGAGGCGTACGGAACTCGTGGGATACGTTGGCAACAAAGTCGTCTTTGGCGGCGAGGGCGTTCACCAAGTCCGTGACGTCGCTGAACACCACTACGGACCCGGCGAACTTGCCGGAGTCGTCCACCATGGGGCGTGCGCTCGCGGTGAAGGCACGTTGATCGCTCCCAGAACCCAACCACACCAACTGGTCGGTGAACCTTTCGCCCAGGACTGCACGGCGCACCGGCCTGCGGTCGGCATCCAGGGGCGTGGTCCGGTCCGTGTCGAAGATGAGCAACTGGGATTCGTTGGGATCGTCATTGTCCGGGGGAGTTGCCAGTGCGTGTGTTTGGCGCTGGCGACGGTTCATGAGGATGTCATGGCCATCGCCGTCGACGGCCACCACGCCCAGGGGAAGGGCTTCCATGACGGTGTTCAGGAGCCGTTCCTGTTTGGTGCTGACGCTCAGTGCTTCCTTAAGGGCCTCGTCCTTCTGCTCCAACGCACGCTGCTGACGCACCATGCTCAGGGTCAGAACACTCACGGAAACACCGATGCCCAACATGAGAATGGGGAACAGCAGTGGCTTGGTGAGGTCCTGTTCGCTGAGGGTCCCTCTCACGAACAAGGGAACCCAGACGATCCCTAACGGTCCCAGGAAGGACAGGACAATGGCCAGTTTCGGGTACAACCCTGAAGCACACAGCCAGATGACGGGCAACACCACCAGGACGCTGAGGCCGGTGATGGACTCCACCGCACCTTCACGGGCGAAGCCGATGGAGACCATGTCCAGGATGGGGATGCTGAGGAAGGTGGCGAACGGGAGCCGGTGCCAGGGCACAATGATGCACAGTGCCAGGAGGAGCGCCTGACTCAGCAGGAAAATGAGGAACAGCGGATTTTCGAGCGTGGCAGGAAAATACAGCCAAACCAGGATGGCCGAAATACAGACACACACGGATAACGGCAATTGGCTGAGCACTACTCGCATACGCAGGGTATGTTCGTGGAAAGAGCGCCGAAAAACCAACAATTGCTTCTTTTCACCAATGTCCCACGTTGACGGCGGGGTCATGGCACATCCACCAAAAATGCGGAAGAAAGTCGGTTCATGAGATCAGCCTAACCATAATGGATATACTTCTGAGGTTATCGAAGGGGCTGAGGGGCAGCGATGAGTGAAGCACGTGTGGGGCTGGTCATTGAAGATGATCAGGATATCCGCGAATTGGTACGCGTAGTTCTATCCCAGGCGGGGTTTGATGTGCACGTCGCGTCCACCGGATCCGCAGGTGTGACGTCGGCCCGCGAGCTGAATCCGGATGTCATTACGCTGGACTTGGGCCTTCCCGATATCGACGGTTTTGAGGTTGCCCGCCAGATCCGGAAATCCTCGGACGCCTACATCATCATGTTGACCGCCCGCGCCGAAGAGCTGGACACCCTCATGGGTCTGGAAGCCGGCGGCGACGACTACCTCACCAAGCCCTTCCGTCCCCGGGAACTGCGCGCGCGCGTCGAAGCGATGATGCGGCGTCCGCGGGCGTCGTCCGAATCCAAGAGCGCTCCGGAAGAAGTGGTGGACCCCGAGGTTAGCCACAACGGTCTGGCCGTTTCCGCCGGGTCGCGCACAGCGGTCCTGAACGGCACCGAACTCAAGCTGACCCGCACCGAGTTCGACCTCCTGCTCGCCCTGTTGGAGACCGGGCGGATTGTGCGGACCAAGGCAGACCTCGCCCGTCGCCTCCGCAACGAACCCTACGACGTCGGCAGTTACGTCAGCGACGCGGACGAGCGCGCCGTTGAGGTACACATGGGAAATCTGCGCAAGAAGCTCGGCGACAGCATTCAGGCGCCCCGCTGGCTTGAGACGGTACGCGGCGTCGGTTACCGGCTCGCGCCCGCCTCAAACAACTAAGCCCCGCCGTCCATGAACTGGGCTGCAGGGGCTAGTTGGACTGCAGCGCCTAGTTGGGCTGAAGCGGCTAGTTAGGCTGCAGGGGCGTTTCCAGTTCTTGGATGGTGCCGGAGACAAAATTCTCGATTTCGTGGACCTGCGCGGCCAAGCGGTCCAAGTGGTCTCCGTTCGGCAGGAGTCGGATGCTGATCTCCAGCTCGGTCGCCAAGCGGTTCATGCAGATGGCGCCCACCATGTGGCTGGAGGTTTTGAGGCTGAGGACCGCGTCCATGGCGTCCTCAATGTCCTGCCTTTCCAGTGCGCGGTGTAGCCGACCCACCCGCCAGGGCAGAAGCTCCACATAGTTGCGCACGAAGCTGCTGATGATGCTGTGGTCGCCGCCTAACTCTGCTTGGAGTTCGGTGAGAACGGTGCGATCCACCAGGGCGTCGGTGCACTCGTCGTACTCAGACACCAAACCCCTCCCGCCTCCAAACAATAGATTCACCATTCAACAGTAGGACCCGTGGAAGTTGCGCAACGCCAAATATCCAAAGATTGATCCAATCTTGAGCGGACTCAGAGGCGCTCTTGATCTCGCCCCCACAAAGTAGTGAAAGCAGATCTGGATGTCTCCAGGCTGGACCAGGAACGGGGAAGAACATGGACAGTGGTGCTCGCCCGTCACCGGGCCTCCTGCTCATCATCGTGGTCTGCATGACGGTACTGCTGGGCATTGGAGGTTCGGCCGCCTTCTCGCTTTGGCAGCAGAGTTCCCAGCCCAATGTCACGGACAACACGGTCAATTCCGCGCCAACCACCACAACCGCGCCTAGATAGCCGCTGACTTGCGGAGCCTCATCGCTGGCATAGTGCGGAGTTAATTTGCGGGCGTAGTGCGTAGCCGGCCTAACCCTCAGCGGACTCCAGGAATGCCGTGAGCCGATCCTCGAGCACGGACATATTCTTAAGTTGGCACTCCCAGACCGTGAGCACCTGCCAGCCGGCAGCTGTCAACTGTTCCCGCTGCAGGGCGTCCCTTTCGCGGGTTCGTCTTCTCTTGACTTCCCAGAACTCGGCATTTGCCGCCGGAGCATGCTGTCCCGCTTTGCAATCATGGACATGCCAGAAACAGCCATTGACGAAAATGACCTTGCGCCTGCCCGCAAACACCAAATCCGGGCGGCCCGGCAGCTTCACTGCTCCGGACTGCCCGTGCAACCGGTACCGGTAGCCTTTCGCGTGCAGGAGTTTACGAACCAGCAGCTCTGGTTTGGTGTTCTTCCCGCGGATTTTCGACATGTTGCGGCTGCGTTGCTCCCGCGTCAGAAGGTCCCGGCTCCCGGTCATGCATCCAGCCTACCCAGGGAGTATTTGTACAGATACCGCCCTTATGAGGTGCTGTTAGGGGCGGTATCTGTACAAAAACTCATCAGGCCGTGGCGCGAACACTCCGCGGTCCACCCCAACGGAGTGACCTGCACTTTCATGCGGCGCCGGCACTCCGGACAAAAGCGCGGCGGCTCCATCGCCAGGCGCTGTTGGCAGCTGCGGTGGGCGTCCGACGTCGGACCGTCACCATCGGTGCCGATCGTGCCGCCGTCGGTGCTGAAAGTGCCGCCGCCGCAGTGGCCGCAGAACTTCTGTGACTCTGCAGCCTTCATAGCGACTTCTGGAATTCCTTGATGGGCATGTTCAGTTCCACCAAGAGGTTGAGGTCGGCGTTGGCGGGTCGGCCCAGGGTGGTGAGGTAGTTGCCCACAATGACGGCGTTGATACCACCCAGGAGACCGTCGCGGGTGCCGAGGTCGCCAAGGGTCAGTTCACGGCCGCCGGCGTATCGGAGAACGGTCCGCGGCATCGCCAGCCGGAACGCGGCGATAGCACGGAGGGCATCCTTGCCGTCCATGATTCCCTGGTTTTCCAACGGTGTGCCGGGGCGGGGATTAAGGAAGTTCAGTGGGACTTCGTGCGGTTCAAGGGCGGCAAGCTGGGCAGCGAGTTCGGCCCGCTGGGCCAATGATTCACCCATGCCGATCAGCGCACCGCAGCATAGTTCCATTCCGGCGGCCTTCACCATGGCGCACGTCTCGAGACGTTCCTCATAGCTGTGAGTAGTAACGACCTCGGGGAAGTAGCTGCGCGCTGTCTCAAGGTTGTGGTTGTAGCGGTGGACGCCCCACTCGGCCAGCTGGTCCACTTGGCGTTGCGTGAGCATGCCCAGCGAGCAGGCGATGTTGATGTCCACTTCTTCATTGATGCGGTCGATCGCAAACTTGATCTGGTTCATGAGCTTGATGTCCGGGCCCCGAACAGCCGCCACGATGCAGAACTCGGTGGCACCGGTGGCTGCGGTTTCCTTGGCTGCCTTAACCAGCTCCGGGATGTCCAGCCAAACGCCACGGACGGGGGAGTCGAACAGGCCCGACTGGCTGCAGAAATGGCAGTCTTCCGGGCAGCCACCGGTCTTGATGGAGATGATGCCTTCCACCTCAACATCCTCACCACAGTGCTTGAGGCGAACCTCATGCGCGAGTTGCAGGGCTTCGGGGATGGCGTGGTCGGGGAGCTCCAGGATCTGGATGAGTTGGGATTCGTTCAGGCCTTCGCCCCGTTCAAGGACCTGCTCGCGGGCGGTGTCCAGAATGGCGTAGGTGGTGGTCTCAAGGGGTGCTTGGGTGCTCATGTCCTTGACGGTATCGGTGCAGGTGGAGGGCGATTTTGTGGGGTGCGTACAAACCATGGATCCTGATTTTGGTGCTGGCCGCGCGGGGCGGCTGATGCAGAAGTTACAGCTGTGAAACATGGACGTGACTGAATTGACGCGCTGCGTGACTAGCGTCGTGGGCGAAGCACCCTCCCCGGACGAAAGCGACCACGAATGAGTGAGAACAAGACCAGTACCGCAACATTGGAGCCGACGACGGCGGCTGGAACCGCCGTCGGAACCGCCGGCTCTGTTCCAATAGCGCAAGGCAACGCCGACGCGATGAGTGCTGCGAAGGAGAGCCTGGAGGATTACACGCTCCGGTTCGCTCCGCGGTCCTACCGGAAATGGAGCGCCGGTGTGGTGGCCACCAGTGCGTTGGGCGGCATCGCCTACCTGGCCGACTTCTCCATCGGCGCGAACATCGGCATCGCCTATGGAACAGTGAACGCGATCTTCGGCATCATCGTGGCCGCGGTGATCATCTTCGCCACCGGCTTCCCCTTGGCCTATTACGCAGCACGCTACAACATCGATTTGGACCTGATCACCCGCGGCTCGGGGTTCGGCTACTACGGCTCAGTGGTCACCAACATCATTTTCGCCACGTTCACGTTCATCTTCTTCGCGCTTGAGGGCTCCATCATGGCCCAAGGGCTGCAGCTGGGCCTCGGTATTCCGCAGTGGATCGGCTATGCGGTGTCCACCATCATCATCATTCCGCTGGTGATCTACGGAATGAAGACGCTCGCTACTTTGCAGGTGTGGACCACGCCACTGTGGCTGTTGCTCATGGTGGTTCCCGTGGGCTATCTGCTACTGTCCCACCCCGAGAGCATCGACGCCTTCTTCGCGTTCACCGGCGCTTCCGGGCAGGGTGGACCTAACCTGGCATCGGTGATGTTGGCGGCCGGTGTGTGCCTGTCACTCATGGCACAGATCGCGGAGCAGATCGACTACCTGCGCTTTATGCCGGCCAAGACTGCTGAGAACAAGGGTGCTTGGTGGCGTGCAGTGATCCTGGCCGGACCGGGCTGGGTCATCTTCGGTGCCATCAAGCAGATCATCGGCCTGTTCATCGCGATCTACCTGATCGCCAAGCTGGATCCTGCGGCTGCGGTGCATGCAAATGAGCCCGTTCACCAGTTTCTGGGCGTCTACGAAGAGATGATGCCGGCCTGGCTCGCCATGACTTTGGCCGTGGTGCTGGTGGTCATCTCGCAGATCAAGATCAACGTCACCAACGCCTACTCCGGCTCGCTGGCCTGGACCAACTCCTTCACGCGCATCACCAAGACCTACCCGGGCCGCATGGTGTTTGTTGTGGTGAACCTGGTGATTGCGCTGGTGCTTATGGAATCGAACATGTTCGAGTTCCTCAACACGATCCTGGGCTTCTACGCCAACTGCGCCATGGCCTGGGTGGTCACGGTGGCCTCGGACATAGCCATCAACAAGTATCTGCTGAAGATCTCGCCCAAGGTTCCGGAGTTCCGCCGCGGGATGCTCTACGCCGTCAATCCCGTGGGTTTCGTGTCCATGCTGGTCTCCGCAGGGGTTTCCATCGCCGTCTTCTTTGGCGCCTTCGGTTCCGCAGTACAGCCGTTCTCGCCGATCTTCGCAGTGGGCCTGGCCTTGGTGCTGCCGCCCCTGTTGGCTCTGGCCACCAAGGGGCGCTACTACCTCCGCCGGACCGACGACGGCATCGACCTGCCGATGTTTGACGCCGACGGCAACCCCAGCGATGCCAAGCTGATGTGCCACGTGACAGGCATCGAGTTCGAACGTCCGGACATGCTCCGCTCCGCTCAGGACGGGCCCGACGGCGAACCCCAGTACATCTCGTCCCTGGCGTTGTCCACGGACAAGACGGGCGCGCTGGTACTCCCGGCCCAAAAGTAACCCCCGCCGACCCAACTGAGTCGCAGTTAAGCGCGTTTAGAGCCCTCAAAACGCGCTTGAATGCTACTTACTTGGGTGCACGCAAACGCCCCGGCCTTCTTTCGAGCGCCGGGGCGTTGTGCTGTGTGAATTATTTAGTTGTGGTTGTTGCTGTGGGGGCTTACTTGTCGAAGACGTCCTTCGCGGTGTCCTTGACGTTCTCGCCGGCCTGCTTGGTCTTGGCAGCCGCTTGATCAGCGACGCCCTCGGCCTGCAGTTTCTCATTGTTCGTTGCGTCACCCAAGGCTTCCTTTGCCTTACCGGTGACTTCCTGTGCCTTGTTGCTGATCTTGTCTCCGAGTCCCATGGGCCCTCCTTCGATGTAATCCAACGCTGACAATCGCTAGGCTAACGAGCAATTCTGGGTACTTCCTGAACACATCGCTATGGCATTGGTACCACGCGACTGTGAAGCGCCGCCTAGGGCTTGAGCACCACCTTGATGCAGCCGTCCTGCTTCTTCTGGAACTTCTCATAGAGGGCGGGCGCCTCATCCAGCCCTCCGGTGTGGGTGACCAGATGCATGACTCCCAGCGGATCGGCGTCGTCCTCTACCAGGGGGAGCAGCGCGTCAGTCCAGCTGCGAACATTGCACTGCCCCATGCGGAGCTGGATTTGCTTGTCGAACATGGTCATCAGGGGCATGGGATCTGCTTGACCGCCATAGACGCCGCTCAGCGAAAGGGTTCCGCCACGGCGGACCAGATCCACGGCTGTATGGAGCGCGGCTAACCGGTCAACGCTCATGGTTTCCATGGCCACCTGCGCGGGCTTGTCCGGGAGTAACGAGACGGCCCGGTGGAGGAAGGATGCCACGGGGGATCCATGAGCCTCCATACCCACCGCATCCACCACGGAGTCGGGCCCTCGCCCGAGCGTCTCTTCACGAATCTGCTCCGCCACGTGGGAGCTGTAATCCATGGTCTCTACGCCATGTGCCTCCGCCATCGCGCGGCGTTCGGGGACCGGATCGACGCCAATCACGCGGAAGCCTTGGTGGACGCCTATCCTTGCAGCGAACTGGCCCACGGGGCCGAGCCCGAGTACAGCCAGCGTGCCACCGTCCGGCACGTTCGCATACTCAACTGCCTGCCACGCTGTGGGCAGGATGTCTGAGAGGAAGAGATAGCGCTCATCCGGGGCATCGGAATCAATTTTGACAGGGCCGTAATCTGCGAAGGGAACGCGCAGGTATTGAGCCTGTCCGCCGGGGACTGAGCCATAAAGTTCGGAGTAGCCGAAAAGTGCGGCCCCTGACCCCTTGGCTGTCACCTGCGTGGTTTCACATTGCGACTGAAGGCCTTGGTTGCACATATAGCAATGACCGCAGGAGATATTGAAGGGCACCACCACGCGGTCACCCTTTTTGAGTCGGTGGACCTCGGAGCCCACTTCTTCCACGATTCCCATGGGCTCGTGACCAATTACATCGCCCTTATGCATGTACGGGCCCAGAACTTCGTAAAGGTGAAGGTCGGAGCCGCAAATGGCTGTGGATGTGATCCGGACAATCGCGTCCGTGGGCTCCTGGATGGAGGGATCGGGGACGTCTTCGACGCTGACTGAGCGCCGGCCTTGCCATGTCACTGCTTTCACGATCGATGCTCCCTGCGTTAAGGCTGGGTAGGTCCCTCGCTGCTGGAGACCTTCCCAGCGAAGCAGAGATGGCATCAGCGCACAAGGCCGCCTTGCCTCGACATCGCCGGAAGATCAGCGCTCAGGGAACACATCGAAAGCCACTGAAACCCAAAAGTAATAAGCATCCTGATTGTTAGTGTTAAGATGGTGCGAAGGAGAGAGTTTCGGGCAGAGCCGACCGAGGAGTGATCGCGTTGTCCATCATGAAGAACCCGCTGGTTTCCGGAGACGCTGCCGCAATCCCCAACCGCAGCGGAAACGTATCCGGTCTGCTCCAATCCGGTGGCCACTATTTCCACTGCGGCGAGCCCATGGCATTTGCCGAATCCTCTGCCCGTAGCGTCTACGCGCCCATGACCACCGAAGACGTGGACGATGTCCTACTGGATGTGTACTTCACGACCCGTGTCATCCATTGCAGGTGCGGCTTTCGGATGGAGCTGCCCGTCTGAGAACCCGGAATCGTTTCGAGATGTGTACCTGGGGTACACCCCAGGTACGCATCCCGGGCATCAAGCATTTCACGTACTAAGCCAGCACGGGCCACGAGCGGCGCCCATAGAAGTCGCTCATCAGGGAGGTAACGCACATGGATACAGGAACACTGGTACTGATCATCGTGCTGGCCGTCGTCGTCATTGCCGTTGTGATCGTCGCAGTTGTCATCGGGCGACGCAAAAAGGCCGAGGTCAATCGCCGCCGTGCTGAGGAGCTGCGCGAGAAGGCGGCCGAGGAAGCCATCGGTGCGCACCAGGCAAAAGCCGAATCAGCGCAGGCAGAGGCCGCCGCGCTTCAGGCGGAAGTCGAAGCCAACCGGCTCCGGAAGGAAGCGGAAGAACGAGCGCACAAAGCCGGAGAAGCTCACGAACGCGTCGAGGAACATCTCCGTCGCGCCGACAAACTGGATCCGGCTTCGAACACGGGGAGGTCGCATGACGCTGACCGCTCCCGTGACACTGACCGTACGCAGGGCGCTGACCACTCCCGCGAGGCTGACCACGATCGGTCCAACCTAACTGAGGGCGAGCGGCTTACACGGGACCGCGGCGGCCGGGATGGTTCGGCGAATGACAGTCCAACGCGCGAGGGCGGCAGGAACCTGTAGCTTCAAGGGACGGAGGTAGGGGCGTGAGCATTGTGGTGAGGCGAACAGGTCAGGCGGAACGCTCTACCGGGTCGAAACCGAACCGGCATGCGGTAGACGTGGTCTTAGGACACCTGGGTGAGATCGGCCCCGCTGTGGCGGCCCTCCGTCGCGAGTCTTCGCGGCTCGCCGAATGGGGCGAGGAGTTGGCGCGTGTCAGGTTGCGCGGGGGGTGCGTCTTCGCCGCAGGCAGCGACGGATCTTCGCACGAGGCGCAGAGGTTCACCTCAGAGCTGAACGCGCACGATCCTGTGGAGGGGTCCGGTTTCAAAGCCATCTCCATCACCAAAAGCGCTGCCGGCTCTAACGGCAGCGGAAGCATGGGAGCTCAGATATCCACCCAGGTGCGAGCGGGTGACATAGTGGTCCTTCTCGCTGCCAGGGGGATCACCGAGGAGCTCCGTGAAGCTGCAGCCGCGGCGAAATCAAGAGGTGCACGGGTCTGGGCGCTCACGGGCAAGGAGTCCAAGGACCTCGCCCAGTCGGTCAACGAGTCAATATGCATCGACACGGATCCTCCTCATGCAGAAGAAGCTCACCTTGTGGCGGTACTGGCCCTGTGCGAGTGCTTCGAAGATGCCTTGAAAAGCGTCGAACCGGAGTGAGTCCTGATTTTCCATCACAGTCGGTGTGATGTCCGACTCCTTCGGAATAGTTGCAGACGCCATGCAGTTGCCCAAGGTGAACCTGATTCACTCTGAAAGGAACTGCGCATGCTGTTTACCCCCCTGGCCCTCGGCGAGCTTGAACTTTCCAACCGTCTGGTGATGGCACCCTTGACGCGTCTACGCGCAGGTCAGAACGGTGTGCCTGGTTCATTGATCGCTGAGCATTACCGGCAGCGGGCTTCCCTTGGGCTGATCGTCAGCGAAGGCACCTATCCGACGTTCGCAGGCCAGTCGTACCCGGGGCAGCCAGGGCTTGTCACGGAGGAGCAAATTGCGGGCTGGAAGAACGTCACCGACGCAGTCCACGCCGAGGGTGGCCGCATCTTTGCTCAGGTCATGCATGGCGGCCGCGTTTCACACGCCGACATCACCAACGGCCACGAGATCGTGGGCCCCAGTGCGGTGGCCATCGAGGGCGAAGTTCGCACGCCCAACGGCAAGCAGCCCTACCCGGTGCCGCGCGAACTTCGCACGGATGAGCTTCCGGCGGTTATTCAGGAAATTGTCACCGCGTCCAAGAACGCTATCGAGGCAGGATTCGACGGCGTTGAACTCCACTCCGCCAACGGTTACCTGCTGCACGAATTCCTTGCACCGAACTCGAACGTTCGCACGGACAGCTATGGAGGCTCCCCGGAGAACCGGGCCCGTTTCGTGATCGAGACCGTCAACGCCGTGGTCGAGGCCCTCGGTGCCAACCGGGTGGGCATCCGTATTTCCCCGGAGCACAATGTGCAGGGAATCGCCGAAATCGACGCCGACGACGTCCGGGCCACATACGAAGTGCTGGTTGACACCATCGCTCCGCTGAACCTGGCGTACTTGAGCATCCTCCACCATGACCCTAAGAGCTCTTTGGTGCAGGACCTCCGCGAGCGCTTCAACGGCACGTTCCTGGTAAACACAGGCTTCAGCGAGATCACCACCCGCGATGAAGCCTTTGCAATCATCGAAGACGGACTCGCCGACGCCGTGGTGGTGGGACGCCCGGCCATTGCCAATCCCGATCTCGCCCGTCGCTGGCGCGAAAGCCTGCCGCTCAATGAGCCGGACGCTTCCACCTTCTACGCCGACGGCGCCGAGGGTTACACCGATTACCCGTTCTACGCCAACTAAGAACCCCGCGCACTTTTAGCGCAAAGTACTTCAGCAAGACCACGACGTCGGCACCCACGCCCGGGT
>NZ_JAMOIT010000016.1:0-17346 GCF_023656375.1 Paenarthrobacter sp. TYUT067 | reverse complement strand
CCCCCCCCCCCCGCCCGGGTGCCGACGTCGTGGTTTAACGTGTGGTCACCCGGATTGTGACAGGGGCGCTGCCCGGCCAGCTGCCGGCGTTCCTATAGGATTTGTGGCATGGCTGATCCTTCACCGTCCGCTGCCCGCGCTGGCTTTCCCGTCAGTCGCCAAGTGCTGGCGGACCACGTCTACGAGGCACTCCTTGAGTGGCTGATGGATGGTCGGCTGGAGCCAGGTGCAGCGGTGAGTATCGACGGGATGGCCCGGGAACTCGACGTATCGCCCACCCCGGTGCGTGAAGCGTTGGCCCGTTTGGAACATACGGGCATGGTGCGGCGCGTGGCACTAAAGGGGTACCGGGTGGCTCCGGTTTTCACGCGGGAAGACTTCGCTGAACTCATGGAGGCCCGCCTTTCCATTGAGCCAGTTAACGCTCGATTGGCCTGTTCGCGAATGACGCCCGACGGTTTGGATGCGCTGAAACAGGCCGTGGAGGACCTGAAAACTGCTCCCAGGGGTGGGTCGTTCGCCGAATATCGCAGTTACCTTGAAGCAGACGAACGATTCCACCAACTCATTGCTGCGCAGGCCAACAACCAATTTCTGCTGGCGGCCTACAACACGCTAGGTGGCCAGATTCAACGCTTCCGATTGTTTGGGGGAGTGGGCATCACCGACGCCGAGCAAGCTATCGCAGAGCACCAAGCGGTGCTGGACGCCATGACCAGCGGCGACCCTGAGAAGGCAGCCGCGATGATGGTGGATCACGTGGAGAAGGTCCGCGGCCGCGCCATGGCGGACGCGCCGGAGGACTAAGGCCCACCCTTCCGCCGGGGCCGCGCACGCCGCACCCGTTTCCGCCGTGCGCACCTGTTGGTGGCTCCCACCTGTCCGTGCCTCGCGCCCGTTTCCGCCGTGCGCACCTGTTGGTGGCTCCCACCTGTCCGTGCCTCGCGCCCGTTTCCGCCGTGCGCACCCGTTGATGGTTGGTGTCGCTCCCTTTTGCGCCGGATGCGCCAGAGGTTATGGGGGCGATCGGCGGGTAGCGGTGCGCGCGGCCGCAGCCAGGAAGTTTCGCGAAAAGGGTTGACAGCTTTGCTCCGTTCATAAATCCTATAGGAAACAGGATTCCACGAAGGAGTGATCATCATGGCCTACACCGCCGAGAATTGGCCCATCACCGCGGCCCTCCTGCAGTTCCCCGGGACCGATGCTGCGGGTCAACACATTAACGACGCCGATGCTTCCGTTTGGGCGGACGTGCTCCAGGAAGTGAAGGACGCAGGTTTCGCCAACGCTGACCTCACCGACAGCTGGGTCCGTCCGGGTGATCTCAGCAAAGAGCGCCTCGCCGAGTTCAAGCAGACGGCTGACGAAGTGGGAATCGGCGTCCCTGTCATTTCTGCCATTCGACGCAGCGTCATTCACCAAACGGACTGGGCGGACAACCTCGCCTACAGCCACCGCACCATCGACGCTGCTGCGGAGCTGGACTGCGAAGTGGTGTCCTTCGGACTTCACCAAGCCATCACTCCTGAGCAGCAGAAGCAGCTGTGGTTCTGGACCGTAGAGGGGTACAAGGACCCCGTGGGGGACAAGGAGGCGTGGGGGAACGCCGTCTCCCGCATCCGGGAGCTCGGGAAGCACGCCGCAGACGCAGGTGTCCTCCTCTCCTTGGAGATGTACGAGGACACCTACCTTGGCACCGCGGACTCCTCAGTCCAGCTGGTCCAGGACATCGGCTTGGACAACGTGGGCCTCAACCCGGACCTGGGTAACCTGATCCGCCTGCACCGCCCCATCGAGGACTGGCGCGAGATGGTGGCAAAGACCCTCCCGTACTCCAACTACTGGCACATGAAGAACTACATCCGGGACGAAGACGTGGCCCGTGACAGCTACATCACCATGCCGGCTCCGATGGAAAGCGGTCTCATCAACTACCGCGAGGCATTCAAATTCGCACTGTCCGTGGGCTTCCAAGGCATCCTTTGCACCGAGCACTACGGCGGCGACGGACTCAGCGTTACGGCTAGCAACCAGGACTACCTCCGCAGGCACGTCCTGCCCAAGACCGAGGGCTATGAGCTCGGCAAGAGCCAGGTAGCCCAGGGGCGCCAAGTACCGGCAACGCAGCTCGCAGGAGTCTAGAAAATGACACAGATTTTCGACAACCCAGCCGATTTTGCCGATGACGCACTGGACGGCTTCGTAGCTGCCAACCGTGGCTACGTCGCCCGAGTTGACGGCGGTGTGGTCCGCTCCACCGAGGTCCCCTCCGGCCAGGTTGCTCTGGTGGTGGGCGGTGGCTCGGGACACTACCCAGCCTTTGCCGGACTGGTTGGCCCAGGCCTGGCAACGGGCTCCGCCTGCGGCAACATGTTCGCCTCCCCGGCGGCTGGCCAGGTTTACCGTGTAGCCAAGGCTGCGAACGCTGGTGGTGGAGTGCTGCTCAGTTACGGCAACTACGCCGGCGACGTGTTGCACTTCGGCCAGGCGCAGCTCCGGCTCAACGCCGAGGGCATCGAAACGCGCACTGTTACCGTCACGGACGACATCGCCAGCGCTCCGATCGAGCAACTCGAGAAGCGCCGCGGCATTGCGGGGGACCTCACCGTTTTCAAGATTGCCGGTGCCGCGGCCGAAGCGGGACTGAACCTTGACGACGTCGAGCGTCTGGCCATCAAGACCAACTACCGGACGCGCTCGCTGGGTGTGGCCTTTGATGGTTGCACGCTCCCGGGCGCCAAGGAACCACTGTTCCATGTGCCGAACGGGCAGATGTCGCTCGGTCTCGGGATCCACGGCGAGCCAGGAATTTCCGAGCACCCCATGCCCACCGCGTCCGAGTTGGCGGATCTGCTGGTCACCCAGTTGCTCAACGACAAGCCGGAGGACGCCGGGGACCGCGTCGTCGCCATCGTCAACGGCCTTGGCACGGTGAAGTACGACGAACTTTTCCTGCTGTTCGGCAAGATCGAGAAGCTCCTCACGGCTGCAGGCCTCACCGTGGTTGAACCCGAGTGCGGCGAGCTGGTGACCAGCCTGGACATGTCCGGGCTCTCGCTGACGCTCCTGTGGCTGGACGAGGAACTCGAGCAGTACTGGGCTGCGCCAGCTGACACCCCGGCGTTCCGCAAGGGCAGCATGGCGCCCCGCGCACTACGCGCCGAGGCAGCAATCGACGACGCCGAAACCGCCGACGTCGAACAGCCCACCCCGGCAGCGGCTGAACTCGGTCGGCAGGCCGTGGCCATCCTCGCCCAGGTGCGCGACGTCGTGGTCGAACATGTTGAGGAACTCGGCAAGCTGGACGCCATTGCCGGCGACGGTGACCACGGCATCGGCATGCGTCGCGGCGTCGATGCTGCCGCGGCCGCCGGCGAGGCTGCGAACGGTTCTTCGGTGGCGAGCATCCTGACAGCAGCCGGGGAAGCCTGGAGCGAGCGGGCCGGCGGAACGTCGGGAGCGCTGTGGGGTTCGGCAGTCATCGCGGCCGGGCAGTCGCTCGGAAACCGCGAAAGCTACACCTCGGAGGACGCGGCCGCCGCCGTAAGCGCCTTCGTCCGCGCCATCACCGAACTCGGCAAAGCCGACCCCGGGGATAAAACCATGGTGGACGCACTCCTGCCGTTCCGGGACACCTTCCTCACAGAGCTCGACGGCGGGACTCCCGTTGACCGGGCCCTGGCGGTTGCCGCTGGGGCAGCCGAAATCGCGGCCACCAAGACGGCTGAACTCCGGCCGCTCAAGGGCCGGGCGCGTCCGCTGGCGGAGAAGAGCCTGGGTCACCCCGACCCGGGTGCTGTGTCCTTTGGCCTGATCGCCGCCAGGATTTCGCAATTTATTGATTCACAACTGGCCACCGCGTCTTCAGCGGCAGCGGCCGGAAACGGAGCCAAAGCATGAGCAACAACCCAGGTTGGCGCATCGTCGTCGGCAATGACGAAGCCGGTGTGGAGTACAAGCAGGCACTTCTTGCCCTGCTGGAAGGGGACCCACGCGTTGCGTCCGTGACGGACGTCGGCGTTGGCTTCAACGACTCCACGGCATACCCGCACGTCGCCGTGGACGCCGCCCGCAAGGTGGCTGAGGGCGAAGCTGACCGGGCATTGTTGATCTGCGGTACGGGACTGGGTGTCGCCATTGCCGCCAACAAGGTTCCCGGAATCCGCGCCGTCACAGCCCACGACAGCTACTCCGTTGAACGGTCCGTCCTCAGCAATAACGCCCAGGTACTGACGCTCGGCCAGCGGGTGATTGGCTTGGAACTGGCCAAAAAGCTCGTAGGGGAGTGGCTGGACCACCACTTCGACCAAACCTCGTCCTCCGCCGCCAAGGTGGACGCCATCTGCTCGTACGAGCCCGACTACACGAAGGCAGTCTGAACATGACCATTTCTGAAGCAACCGAGGGCAACGCCACCAACGCAGCCCGGAAGATCGCCGTCGTCGGCTCCGGCTACATGGGCGGTGGCATCGCCCAGGTGCTGGCGCTCGGCGGAGCGCGCGTTGCGCTGGCCGACGTGTCCGCTGAGGTGGCGCAGAAGAACTACGACCGCCTGCTGGTGGAGTCGGACCAGTTCATCGCGGATGGGCTTTTCCCTGAAGGTGCCACCGAGATCCTGAAGCAGAACCTGTGGGCCGCCAAGGACATTGAGGAAGCTGTCTCGGATGCGGACTTCATTGAGGAATGCGTTCCCGAGGTACTGGACATCAAGCACCAGTCCCTGGCGCGTATCAGCGCTGCAGCCCGCCCGGACGCCGTGATCGGTTCCAACACGTCCACCATCTCCATCGCCGCCCTCGCCGAGGCCGTCACCCATCCGGAGCGCTTCCTCGGCGTGCACTTCTCCAACCCGTCGCCGTTCATTCCCGGCGTGGAGATCATCCCTCACGCTGAGACTTCTGCCGCGACGGTGGCAGCGTCGCGCGAGCTGGTGCACGCTGCCGGCAAGCAGACCGCCGTCGTCAAGGACGTTACCGGTTTCGTGCTGAACCGCCTGCAGTATGCGCTGTTCCACGAGGCAGCGCAGCTGGTGGAGCAGGGAATCGCAACAGCGGACGACGTCGACACCCTGGTGCGTACGACGTTCGGCTTCCGCTTGCCGTTCTTTGGTCCGTTTGCCATCGCGGATATGGCCGGTTTGGACGTGTACAACTTCTGCTACAAGTCGCTGCAGACCGGCTTCCCGGAGCGCTTCGCGACGCCGAAGATCCTCTCGGACCTCGTGGATGCGGGCAAGCTCGGCACCAAGACCGGCTCTGGCTTCCTCAACGTGCCCGCCGAACGCACCCCGGAACTCATCGCCTACCGCAACAAGGCCTACGTCGCCATGCAGAAGCTCATTGAAGAGCTCGGCCCGGCTCCCATCAACTAAGACCTTTAGGAGAAAACACATGACTTTCCCCGCAGAACGCACCGCAATTGTCACCGGCGCCGTTTCCGAACGCGGCATCGGCCGAGCCACCGTCAACTACCTGGCCGCACAGGGCTGGAACATCGGCATCATTGATCTTGATGACGCTGCCTGCAAGATAGCAGCCAAGGAAATCGCCGCGGAATACGGTGTCCAGGCCCACGGCGTTGGCGCCAACGTGGCCAGCGAAGCCGAGGTCCGCGCCGCTATTGATGAACTGGAAGCTGAACTCCCGCAGATCGTCGCCCTGGCTAATGTGGCCGGCGTCAGCTCACCCGTTGGCTACCTGGAACTCGAACCCGCTGAGTGGGACCGCGTCCTGAACATCAACCTCAACGGAGTCCACTACGCCACCCGCCGTGTGGCCGAATCCATGGTCAAGAACCGCATCGGCCGGATCGTGAATATCTCCTCCGTTTCGGCCCAGCGCGGCGGCGGAACGTTCTCCAAAACCCCGTACTCCGTAGCAAAGGCAGGCGTCATTGGATTGACCCGCGCTACGGCACGCGAACTTGGCGAGTACGACATCACCGTCAACGCCATCTCTCCGGGGCCCATCGACACCGACATCATGGGCGGAACGCTGAGCCAGGAACGCAAAGATGAGCTCACTAAGGACCTTGTAGTGAACCGTGTGGGCTCCACCCGGGACATCGCAGCCGCCATCGCCTTCCTCATCAGCGAGGACTCCGGCTACATTTCCGGGCAGACGCTGAATGTGGATGGCGGACTGTACATGCACTAGGCGCCTGGCCATGAAGAGCTGGACGAGAGAACGCAAGATCTACCTTGCCGTGGGCGTCCTCGCCTGCGCAGTGGGCATGGTGCTCATCTTCTTCCCGCGCTGATCGTGCTGATCGCGCTGCACTAGTCATTTCCTGTCACTCAAAGAGGAGTTTCAATGTCTGTTGCCACCAATTCCACCAAGGAGTTGCTGGATACGCCGGTCTTGAAATCGGCGATCTCCAAAGCGTCGCGGCGGCTTATGCCAATGCTCGTCATTTTGTACGTGGTGGCCTTCCTGGACCGCACCAACGTGGGCTTCGCCGAAGCTGCACTGGAAGTGGACAGGGGCATCACCGCCGGCGCTTACGCGCTGGGTGCCGGTATCTTCTTCATCGGCTACGCACTGTTTGAAATCCCCAGCAACTTGCTGCTGACCAAGTTCGGCGCCAAAGTGTGGTTGGCCCGTATCGCCATCACCTGGGGCATCGTCTCGGCCTGTTTCGCTTTCGTCCAGGGTGAGACGTCCTTCATCATCCTGAGGTTCCTGCTGGGCGTCACCGAGGCCGGACTTTTCCCCGGCGTCATCATGTTCCTGGCAGCCTGGTTCCCCAACAAGGTCCGCGTGAAGATGTTCGCCATCTTCTACCTGGCCCAGCCGTTCTCCCAGATGATGGGTGCGCCGTTGTCCGGCTGGCTCATCAACATCGGCGACCAGGTTCCGGGAGTCGCAGGCTGGCAGGTCATGTTCTTCGTTGAGGGTATGCTCGCCGTCCTAGCAGGTATTGCGGCCTACTTCTTCCTCATCAACAGCCCCCAGGAGGCCAAATTCCTGACCAAGGAAGAGAAACGGGCCCTCTCTGATGTCATGGCGCTTGAAGACACGGTCAAGGAGGAAACCGGACCGCGAGGTGTCCTGGCGTCCATGCGCAACGGCCGGGTCTGGTACTTCACCGTCATCTACTTCTGCCTGCAAGTAGCGGTCTACGGCGTCACGTTCTACCTGCCACAGCAGGTGGCGCAGCTGACCGGCCAAAAGGTGGGCATCGCCGTCGGGCTCCTGGCAGCCATCCCGTGGTTCTTCGGCATCTTCGCCTGCTACTTCATTGGCAAAGCAGCCAACACGGTGGCGCGTCGCCGCCGCTGGGGCACCGCGTTGTTCATCTCCACGGGCCTGTGTATCTTCGGTTCCGCCTGGGCTGGTGCCAACCAGATGCCAGCCATCGGCATTATCTTCATCACGCTCGCGGTGTGCAGCTTCCTCTCCACCGGCCCCATTTGCTGGTCATATCCGACGGCGTTCCTCACCGGAACTGCCGCGGCTGCGGGCATCGGGCTGATCAACTCCTTGGGAAACCTGGGCGGGTTCGTCGCCCCGATCCTACGAACCACGGTCAACCAGGTCACTGCCTCGGACACCGGCACCATGGGTGTGTACGCGCTGGGTGTCCTGCCGTTCGTGGCTGCGCTGCTGATGTTCGGCACTAAGCGGTTCAGCAACAAGGCTGACGAACTGTTGGGGAAGTAAACCGTGATGCCGTCTGCTCCTGACAGCGTGTTCATTGGCGTCAGCACCAAGATGTACATGGGCTACGCGCAGAGTTTGGCGTGGTTGGAGCAGTTGGTGGCAGAAGTGGACGCCCGTCCGGCCCTCGCGGCCGGGCGGGTGGTCCCGTTTGTGATCCCGTCGTTCCCGGTGCTGCCCGAGGCGGCGCGCTTGATTGCGGGTACGCCCCTGATTTTGGGCGCCCAGAATTGTGGATGGTCCCATGGCCCGTGGACGGGGGAGGTCTCTCCGAACATGCTCTCGGAGATGGGCGTGGGATGGGTGGAGATCGGCCACGCAGAACGACGCCGCCACTTTGGAGAAGATGAGGCGATGATTGCGCTCAAGGTGAGCGCCGCCGTCGACGCCGGGCTGACGCCGCTGTTGTGCGTGGGGGAGTCGGAAGTCCTGGAACCCGAAGCGGCTGCAGCTGCGGTGTTTCTGCAGATCAAGGCAGCCGTATCGGGGGATTGGTCCGTTGCCTCCCAACTGGTGGTTGCGTATGAACCTGTATGGGCGATAGGGGCTCCTGAGCCTGCCGCGGCCGAGTATGTTTCCCGCGTGGTGGCTGCGCTTCGGGGATCGTTGGGGCAGCACGGCCTTGCAGGGATCCCGATCATTTATGGCGGCTCGGCGAAGCCTGGACTGCTGCCGCAGCTGGACGGGGTGTCCGGGCTTTTCCTCGGCCGCTTTGCCCACGACGCTGCCAACTTCGGCAGGGTCTTGGACGAAGCCCTGAGTTTTTGTACAGCAGATGCCCTTAAAGCGCCTTCTAAAGGGCATTAGCTGTACAAAAAACTCCGCTGGCAGAGTGCTACGAACCCACCAAGGTTCTCCAGGCCCTCGGGATGCGTGGGCAGGTAGTTGGTCAGCTCGGGCGAACGTACGACGACGGCACGCCACTGACCGCGCGACACCGCCACATTGATCCGGTTCCGGGACAGCAGGAATTCCATCCCGCGGGGGACTTCTCCGGCTGCCGAGGCGGCCATGGAAACAATGACGACAGGGGCTTCCTGGCCTTGGAATTTATCCACTGTGCCAACGCGGACCTTGCTTAGTCCGGCGTCCCGGAGATGGTGCTTGATCAGTTGGACCTGGGCGTTGTAAGCGGCAACCACCAGAATGTCGGCCTCACGCAGGGGCCGGCTTCCGATGGGTTGGGGTTGAGCTGACGTGTGGTCCGCCGACGTGGACGGGTTGTGCCACGCCAGGCCGAGGTGGGCCCGGACCTGCCGCACCACCTCCGCTGCTTCCTCGGGTGAGTTCGTCGAGTTGCCGGTGTGCGGAACGTAGACGCAGGAGATACCGGGTGCGGCGCCCTCCAGATGGCGTGCTTTTGCTGCGGATGCCGACTCGAGCAGGTTGTCGTAGGAAAGTTCTGAAACCGCGCTGCAGAGTTCGGGATGCATGCGCCACGATAACGCCAGGAAGTAGCCCAGATGGGGCGGCAAGGTGTTGTAGCCGTCTGACAACCAGCCCAAGGCTGATTCATCTACCGGCTCAGGGTGCTTGCCTTGTGTGACCTGAGGCAGTTGCTGCGGATCGCCCAGAAGCAGAAGTCGTTTGGCTGCGCGGCTCACGGCCATGGTGTTGGCCAGCGAGAACTGCCCTGCTTCATCGATGACCAAAAGATCCAGGGATCCGGCCGGAACCGAACTACCCACCATGGTCCAGGCTGTGCCGCCAATCAAGGCGCCGCCCGGTTTGGACAAGAGTTCTTCCACGTCACCTTTGCCGCATCGGGTCCACGGTACGGGGTCGTCGTGTTTGACTTCCTTGGCCACCCGTCGCGGATCCACTCCGGCCTTATCCACTGCAGCGCAGAGCATGTTCTCCACCACGGCATGCGACTGGGCCACCACGCCCACCTTCCACCCGGCTGTGATGAGCCGTGCCAGGACGTGGGCGCCCACGTGGGTCTTGCCGCTCCCTGGCGGACCTTGGACAGCCAGATAGGAGTGGTCCAGGTCATTGAGGGCTGCGGTGATGGCGTCGATGTACCCGTCGGGGCCAGGCTTCACGGGCGGGAGGGCGTCAAGGCTGCGCAGCTTGGGCGGCCTCCTCCGCACCAGGTCCAGGGCGGGATCCTGCGGCCAATCGGGAAGCGTACCCTTGAGCTTTGTGGCCAAAGCAGCGAGGGCGGCGCGCTGGCCTTTGGTGGCGATGGGTGGATCCGGTGTCAGGGCCATGGGCAAGTGGGTGAAGGCCGTGGAGTCTTTGCGAAGGCCTTCCGTGATGGTGACTGTTTCGAAGTCTTCGAAGTCGCCCGCTTCGGTGACCAAGGTTCCGTTCCAGCCTGCACGGCCCAGCGCGATGGACTCTTTTCCTTGCAGCGATTCCGGCAGCGGTGGGCCGTACATGCGGAAGTACTTCTTGCCGGGTTCCAGCCCTGCGCCGTCCCCGGACCGGCCGTAGAGTTTCACCGTCCGCACCGGGTTGCTCCGGGGTGTGGGCTTGGCCCAGTCCTCCAGCAGTTCAGCGTGATCAACAATGAACAGATCGCGCTCGTCAGGCCACTGGGAGGTCGGTTTTTCCAGGCGGTCGAAGTGACCCCACCAGTGTTGTTTGTCCTCGCGGCGGTGATATCCCACACCAGCGGCCACGATGCCTATCGCACGTGTATCCGCGGTGCCATTTTCTTCATCGGACAGCCCGGCAATGTAGTCGAATAGCGCTCTTTCTTCCGGTGCTGCCTCGTACTTCTCCGGTTCGGTATCAGGTGGCGGCGCATCGTCCCCTGCACCACCCGGCTGGATGGAGCGTTCAGCTGCACGGGCAAGGAGCCAGTTGCGAAGTTCCAGCGTCGACAAACAGTCGTACTCGTTGTAGTCACGGATGCCTTCGAGGATCACGGCTGCGTCCTCAGGGTTCCCGTTGTCCCGGGCCGTGCAATAGTCCGCGTAGGCAACAACGGAGGCCCCGGCGTCCGTTACGTCGCCGGAGCGGAGATGCTGTCCCATGTAAAGCGGTTCGAGTTTCTTGATGCTGTAAGAATTCTCAGAGATCCGGATGCTGTGCCGGACGGTGTCGTAGAGATCCACCAGGACGCCTTGGCGCAGGAGGTCGTCGACGGCGGATTCGCCCACCACATGTGTCAGGGACAGGTTACGCAGGGCCGTTTTCTCGTACGCGGCGTAGTGGTAGATGTGCATACCGGGATACATGGCGCGGCGCTTGGCCACGTACTCAAGGAAGTCCACAAAAGCCTGTCCTTCCTCGGCCCGTGAGTGCGCCCAGAATGGCCTGAACACCGGGTCAGCTCCGGGTTGGACAGGGTTCTCGACCACCCCGAACAGATACTCCAGCCCCCACTTCCCGGTGGCAGGGTCCTGCCAGAGAGGATCACCTTCGAAGTCGAAGAAGATGTCGCCCGGATCAGGAGCGGGCAACCTTCCCAAGGTGTTGTCCGGCAAGACGTTGTAACTGATGGCTTTGGCTTCTCCGGACTTGTCCGTGTACTTGACCGTGCCGTCCGGCGTGCCTGCCCCGGTCTGTAACCGGGCCTGCTCCCGGAGCCTCAACAACGTGGGGTCGCCCGATTCGGGGAGGTCTGCAAGATGGTCAATGGTGGTGACGCCGGCCTCTATCAGCTTCTTACGGCGGCTGATTCGCATACCGGCCACCATCAGGAGGTCACGGTGTAATTGGACTTGCTCAGCACAGTAATCGCAGCGGCCACAGGCGGAATACCGGGTGTCGCCCCACTCAATGGGCCCGGCTGCTTCACCATGTGCCCGGGTCATATCAAGGAAGCGCTCCCGACGCTCCTTGAAAACGGGAAGGATCTGCGCAAGAGGGTGGTCGCTGTGAACCCGGTTACCCAGCACCAAAGTGACGGTGGGGTCCGGTGTGATCCCTGCCTGGATGAGTTGATCTCCATAGGCGGCCAACTGCAGGAGAGCCGTAACCTTGGCGTGCCGAGCGAGCTTGGTATCGAAGACCGCGTACTGGCCGCCGGGGCGTTTCACCAGGAAATCGGAACGGCCATGAAATTGACCATCGAAAAACGCTGCCTGAAAGACGACATCCGCGCCGGACCGCAAGGCGTCGATGGATTCCGCATGCTTGGCCGACAGGGTGGCGCGGTCCATCGCCGTGGCGGGGACGACGTCGTAAACGCCCTTCCCGGAAGCCGGATCCCACAGCCCGAACTCAGCCACAAACTCTTCAAGGACCCGATGCTCGTGATCGTCTCCCAGTTTGGCCGTGCGCTCCAACATGGCATCCGTGGCAAAGTCAGGCTTTGGCGTGCGGCCCAGTTTTTCGTCGAGTTTGCGGAGCGCCTGGTACTCACAGGTGGCAGCAATGACGAGGTCGCTGGCTGAGAACACCAGGTCCTTCGGTGCGCCCGTGTGCTCGGGCTCGAGGAAGAACACCGCAACCCACCTACCTCTCTGTGCCGTGAATAAACTCAGTGCCGTGAATAAACCTTTGCAGTCAAGCTATCAGCGGGCCACGACAAAATAGCTTCGACAAAATAACTCCTGACAAAACAGCTTCCGGCCCCTCTAGACTGCACCCATGACTGAAACAGCCCCCGCCCTTGACCCCGCTTTCGAGGCCGCCTACCAAGCAGCGCAAAAAAGCCTCAGCGAGGGCGGCATCCCCATCGGAGCCGCACTGGCCCGTGGCGGGAACGTCATTGCCAGCGGCCACAACGAGCGCGTACAGCACGGCGACCCAATCGCCCACGGTGAGATGTCAGCGCTCAGGGCTGCCGGCCGCCAGAGGACATACCGGGACACCACGCTCTACACCACCTTGGCGCCCTGCGCGATGTGCACGGGAACCATCATCCAATTCAAAATTCCCCGGGTAGTGGTTGGCGAAGCCGAAACGTTCCCCGGTGAATTCGATCTCCTGCGCTCACGCGGGGTAGAAGTGGTGGTCCTCAACGATCAACGGTGCGTGGACATGATGCACACTTTCCAAGAGGAACACCCCGAATTGTGGGCGGAGGACATCGCAGAATAGCAGCGGCGAAATGGGCGCTCGGAAGGGCGCGAAATCGCCTAGCCACCGGTACCCTCCGAGCGTAGGCTGGCATCATCGGCGTCGGTGCCGAGAGGCCCCGCGTCGATAACCCCAATCGATGAAGGAGGACCCATGAGTGCCGTACGTGAATTCATGACAACCAACGCCCAGTGCATCGAAGAGGACAAAACTCTTCAGGACGCCGCCAGGCTGATGAGGGACATGGACTGCGGTTCACTTCCCATCTGCGGCCACGACGGCAAGCTCACCGGCTTCATCACCGACCGCGACATCGTGGTCAAGTGTTTGGCTGAAGGCAAGGACGCCAGGGAAGTCCGGGCCGGTGAACTCGCCACCGGCAAGCCTTACTGGGTGGACGCTGACGCCAACGTCGACGAAGCCGTGAGCATGATGGAAGAGCACCAGGTGCGCCGCCTGCCCGTCATCAGTGATCACAAGTTGGTAGGCATCATCAGCCAGGGCGATATTGCCCGGAACCACTACGCAGAACAGCGCCTCGGTGAAATGGTGGAGCACATTTCCGCCAAGGAGCACATGTCCCACTGACCCATGGCTCTGATCATCCAAACCCAGCCGCCGCGAGGCATCCCTAGAGAGGAACGCCTCGCGGCCCGTTCCTGCTTGGTCCAACTACAGCACTAACACAGCCGCCCGGATAGTCCTCAAGGATGCGTGTACCGGAAATTGTCGGCCACGTGAGGCAAACTGTCATGGTGACTTCAAATCTCCAACACCAGTCAGCTGCCTCTGCCATCCATGCCCAGATCGCCGAAGAACTCGGCGTCAAGACCTGGCAGGTCAAAGCCGCTGTGGAACTGCTCGACGCCGGATCCACCGTTCCCTTCATCGCCCGCTATCGTAAGGAAGTCACCGGGACGCTCGATGACACCCAACTCCGCGACCTTGAAGAACGCCTCAGATACCTGCGTGAGCTCGAAGAACGACGCACCTCGGTCCTGGAGGCGATTGCCGCCCAAGGCAAGCTGACCCCGGAACTGGAAGCCGCCGTCGTCGGGGCCGATACCAAGGCCCGGTTGGAGGACATTTACCTCCCCTTCAAATCCAAGCGCCGCACCAAGGCCCAGATCGCCCGCGAAGCCGGGCTGGAGCCGCTGGCCGACGTCCTGCTGGCCAACCCGCACCTGGACCCCGCAACCGAAGCCGCCAAATACATGAACGCCGAGCACTCCATTGACGACGCCGCCACGGCGCTCGCAGGTGCCCGCGCCATCCTGGTGGAGCGCGTCGGGCAGGACCCGGACCTGGCTGAGGATCTCCGCGAACGCCTGTGGAAGCAGGGACGCATGGTGTCGCGGGTCAAGAAGGGCATGGAGGCGGAGGGCCAGAAGTTCAAGGACTACTTCGAGTTCACGCAGGTGCCGTCCGGCATGCCGTCGCACCGCGTGCTCGCTTTGCTGCGCGGCGAGAAGGACGGCGTCCTTGAGCTAGATCTCGCCGAAGCAGACCCGGCCGACGACGACGCCCTGGCCGCCGCTCGCGGCCGCTACGAAAACGCTGTGGCCAAGTGCCTTGGGGTCGCCAACCAGGGACGGCCCGCCGATGCCTGGCTGACGCAGACCGCACAGCTGGCCTGGCGGGGCCGCATTCTGGATCGGCTGACCACGGACCTTCGCGGACGCATGTTCGCCGACGCCGAGGACGAAGCCGTTCGAGTTTTCGCCGCCAACCTGCGTGATGTCCTGTTGGCCGCACCTGCCGGCAACCGCGCCACGCTTGGCCTGGACCCCGGACTCCGCACCGGCGTGAAGGTGGCTGTGGTGGACGGTACCGGCAAAGTTGTCACCACGGACACCATCTACCCGCATGCACCCGCGAAGAAGTGGGACGAAGCGTTGGCCACCCTCGGACGCCTCGCCAAGCAGCACAACGTGGAGCTGGTGGCGATCGGAAACGGAACGGCCTCCCGCGAAACGGACAAGCTCGCCACCGAACTCATCAAGTCCCTCGAAGCTGCCGGTTCCAAGGGAATCCAGAAGCTGGTGGTGTCCGAGGCTGGAGCGTCGGTGTATTCCGCGTCCGCACTGGCCGCTTCTGAGCTTCCGGGAATGGATGTATCGCTGCGTGGCGCTGTGTCCATCGCGCGTCGCCTGCAGGACCCCTTGGCGGAGCTGGTCAAGATCGAGCCCAAGTCCATCGGCGTAGGTCAGTACCAGCACGACGTCACTGCCGCGAAGCTCGACCGCTCACTGGATGCCGTAGTGGAGGACTGCGTGAACGCCGTGGGCGTGGACGTGAACACAGCATCGCCGGCGCTGCTTTCCCGTGTGGCCGGCGTCGGGCCGCTGCTGAGTGAGAACATCGTGGCTTACAGGAACGAGAATGGGCCGTTTGCGAAGCGCAGCGACCTCAAGAAGGTTCCCCGGTTGGGTGCCAAGGCGTTCGAGCAGTGCGCAGGCTTCCTCCGGATCACCGGGGGAGCGGAGCCACTGGATGCCTCCAGCGTGCACCCGGAAGCATATTCGGTGGCCCGGAAGATCCTGGTCGCAGCCGGTGGCGGTCCGGCCACGGCGTTGGATCCGCAGGCTTTCGTTGACGGCACGTTCGGCCTGCCCACGGTCAAGGACATCATGTCCGAACTGGAGAAGCCCGGCCGTGACCCCCGTCCTGCGTTCAAGGCGGCGTCGTTCTCCGAGGGCATCGAGAAGATCTCCGACCTCAAACCCGGCATGATCCTGGAAGGCACAGTTACCAACGTTGCCGCTTTTGGTGCGTTCGTTGACGTCGGAGTGCACCAGGACGGGCTTGTTCACGTGTCGGCACTATCCAACAAGTTCGTCTCGGATCCGCGCGAGATCGTGAAATCCGGCCAAGTGGTACGGGTCAAAGTGTTGGAAGCCGACCCCGAACGCAAGCGCATCTCCCTGACGTTGAGGCTCGACGACGAACCCGGCACAGCCGGCGGCCGCACCTCGGGTGGGCGTGCTTCAGGCGGGCGTGCTCCGGGCAACCAGGGTGCTGCTGGTCAGCGTGGCGGCGGCCAGCCGGGTCAGCCGGGTCAGCGTTCAGGTCAATCAGGCAAGGGTTCGCCGCGACAGGGGCAGGGTCAGGGCGATCGGCGCCAAGGAGGCGCGCGGCAAAGTAATCAGCAGGCGGCTCCTGCCAACACAGCCATGGCGGAAGCGCTGCGAAGGGCCGGGCTCGGCAAGTAACCCCTACAAACCGGCGGTCCTGGCTTCCCACACGTCTGCATCCGAGGGCTGGAGAGCTGTGGGAAGCCAGCGCCCGATCCGCGCGAAGGCCTCTCGCCGGATTGGTTCCGGTGAGAGGAAGATGTCGTGGAGCGCGTTGGGGAGCCGGCTCACCGTTACGGTGTCGGCCAAGGACAACGAGCGGTGAGCCACGGCATCCACGTTGAGTGCGACGTCAGCCGTGAGAGCGTCGGCAGACCATTTTGGCTGGAGGTAGCTCTTGTCCGAGAGCAGCACGAGTACCGGAACGTCAATCCCCAAACCGGCCGCAACAGTGGCCTGGCCGCGGAACACGGCGTCGAGGAATGCCGGAGTGATGGGAAAGCCCCGGTCGGGCCGCCACTGGAGGTTGTAGTCCCACTCACCGTCAAGGGTGGCTGATACGGCCCGGGTGTAGATGCCCGGATCCACTGGGGGCAACGGTGTCAGGGGGTGGAGCCGGGCGTGCAGTCCCACCAGCGGGGCGATCGCGCGTCTACCGAGCTCGGTGGCTTGAAATTCCAGCCACGGGCTGTTGAGGATCAGTGCAGAAGCCACGCCAGGATGACGGGCAGCCCACAGACTGAGGGTGAGCCCACCGGTGGAATGGCCCAACAGGATGAGTGGTCGGTCATGGCCAGGGACGTCGGAGCGGCCCATGGCGGTCAGCGCTGCGGCGATGTCGGCGTCATAAGCGGACAGGTTGGTGACGAAACCCGGAACCATCCCGGGACGCAGGCTGCGCCCGTAGTTGTGAAGGTCCAGGGCGTGGAAGCGCGCGCCGGTTCGGTGCCAGAACTCGGCTACGTGCTTTTGGAAGAAGTAGTCGGACCAGCCGTGGACGTACAGGACGTCGGCATCGATTCCTGCGGGGTCCGGAACGCCGTCCAAGTCCTCCGGCCACTCGGGGCCGGTGCCGAGGTACCTCACCAGGGTGGCTTCAGCACCGCCGTCGAGTTCTAACGTTTGCTGCTCAAAGCCTTCGCCAAGAATGTCCGGGATCCACTGCTGGGTCACGCGTCTTTTTCCTTCTGCCACGGCCAGCGGCCCGTAATTTCCAGCTCCAGCGAGAAACTGAGGAACGTCCGGATCAGCACAATGATGGCCAGCACCCCGACGCTCTCAAAAGTAGGAGTGACGGCCACGGTTCTGATGATGTCGGCGGCCACCAGGAGCTCGAGCCCCAACAGGATGGACCTGCCCAACAGTTGCCGGTAGGAGCGGTACGGGGAGAAGGGTGCCAGGCCGCGGGCCCGCTTTGGCTGGTATCCCCGGAGGGCCATGGGGATGGACACCACGGCACCTATCACCATCACCGCCACCCCGGCGACGTCCATGTACCGGCCGACTTCTTCGATGACGTGCTGGAAATCCATGGCCCTCCCCGTTAGGTGCGTGCCCTTACCGTCTCACAGAGCGGGCGCCGCGTGCAGCAAACAAACGACGGCGGCAGCCAGGTTCCGTGGATACAGAACCCGGCT
>NZ_JAMOIT010000015.1:0-139908 GCF_023656375.1 Paenarthrobacter sp. TYUT067 | reverse complement strand
CGCACCGTTTGGTGCGGGGCCGACGTCGTTAAGAGGTGCTTGGCGTTAGTCCTCGATGGTGGCGATGACCGCGCCGGCGGCAACGGTCTCACCAGCGGTGGCGGAGAGGCCACGTACTGTACCGGCCTTGTGGGCTGTGAGCGGCTGCTCCATTTTCATGGCTTCGAGGACCACGATCAGGTCGCCCTCGGCCACAACGTCACCGTCCGAGGCTGCCACCTTCACGATGGTGCCCTGCATGGGGGAGGTCAGTGCGTTGCCGCCAGCGGCTGCAGCCGTGGCGCCAGCCGAACGGGAGCGCTTCTTGGACTTACCTGACTTTGCGCCGGAACCGCTGGCAACAGCAGCCACCCCGCCGCCCAGGCCGGATGGCAGGACCACCTCAAGGCGCTTGCCGCCAACCTCGACCACCACGCGCTGGCGCTCACCGGCGTCGGGCGTCTCAGCGCCGGCTACGTTGGCCGACCACGCCGGGATGCTGTTGACGAACTCGGTCTCGATCCAGCGGGTGTGGACTGTGAACGGGCCTTCCGCCGGAGCGAAATCGGGATCGGTGACCACTGCGAGGTCGAACGGGATGACAGTGGGGATACCCTCAACCACCATCTCCTCCAAGGCCCGGCGTGAACGCTGAAGCGCTTGTTCGCGGGTGGCTCCGGTGATGATCAGCTTGGAAAGCATGGAGTCGAAGTTGCCGCTGATGACGTCGCCCTGCTCCACGCCGGAGTCGATCCGGACGCCGGGTCCCGTGGGGTTCTTCAGCGTGGTGATGGTACCGGGGGCGGGCATGAAGTTGCGGCCCGGGTCCTCGCCGGTGATGCGGAACTCGAAGGAGTGGCCGCGGACCTCGGGGTCGTCATAGCCAAGTGCTTCGCCGCGTGCAATGCGGAACTGCTCGCGGACGAGGTCGATGCCCGTGACTTCCTCGGACACGCAGTGCTCCACCTGGAGGCGGGTGTTGACCTCGAGGAAGGAAATGGTGCCGTCCTGGCCCACCAGGAACTCACAGGTGCCGGCACCGAGGTAGTTGGCTTCCTTCAGGATGGCCTTGGAGGACTCGTAGAGACGCTTGTTCTGCTCTTCGCTGAGGTACGGAGCGGGGGCTTCCTCAACAAGCTTCTGGTTGCGGCGCTGCAGCGAGCAGTCGCGGGTGGAAACAACTACCACGTTGCCGAAAGCATCGGCCAGGCACTGTGTTTCCACGTGGCGCGGGGCGTCAAGGAACCGCTCGATGAAGCATTCGCCGCGGCCGAAAGCTGCGACGGCTTCGCGGACTGCGGATTCGTACAGCTCCGGGATTTCTTCCATAGTGCGGGCGACTTTGATGCCGCGGCCTCCGCCGCCGAAAGCGGCTTTAATGGCGATTGGAAGGCCGAATTCTTCAGCAAACTTCAGGATTTCGTCAGCAGACTCCACAGGGTCAGCCGTGCCGGGGACCAGGGGAGCGCCCACTTTCTCGGCGATGTGACGGGCCTGCACCTTGTCACCCAAAGCGGAGATGGCTTCCGGAGAGGGGCCGATCCAGGTGATGCCGGCGTCAATGACCTTGGCCGCGAACTCGGCGTTCTCGGCAAGGAACCCGTAGCCGGGGTGGATGCCGTCGGCGCCTGACTGCTTGGCGACGTCGATGATCTTGTCCATCACCAAGTACGACTCGGCCGCCGTGTTGCCGCCCAGCGCATAGGCTTCGTCGGCAAGGCGGACGTGGAGGGCATCACGGTCAGGGTCTGCGTAAACGGCTACGGAGGCAATACCTTCGTCCCGGGCGGCTCGGATGATGCGGACCGCGATTTCGCCGCGGTTGGCAATCAAGACCTTGGTAAGAGGGCTGGAAATGGGCTGCGCCGGGTTAGCTGACAAGTTGTTGACTCCTTCTGTCCTTGAGGAGCCTAGCGCGATTGTGAGGGTTCCGCCCATATTGATGGGGGATTCCGTGTGTGAGGCGATGTTCCTTTGTAGGGTTGCTACAAATCGCTTCTATTGCTGGTTCGTGTCCCACAGCTCCGTGATGCCCACGTTTGCGTGGACCAGCAGGTCCCTGAGAGTAGAGATGGAAAGCCCGACGACGGCGTGCGGGTCGCCGTCCACCTTACGGATGAAGGCCCCGCCCAAGCCGTCGATGGTGAAGGAGCCGGCGCAGTGAAGGGGTTCGCCGGTGGCGATGTAGGCGTCGATGTCGCTGGTGCTCATTTCGGCGAAGTGGACCTCGGCGCTGGATACAGCACCAACAGTGGCTCCGGTGCCTTCCGGAGTTCCGGCGTCTGAACCGTCCGCTACCTCGTCGTCGTCCGCATCAGCGGCGGTGTCCCGGCAGTCAACCAACCAGTGTCCCGTGTGAAGCACCCCCTGCGAGCCGCTCATACGAAGCATTCGCTCCCGCGCCACCTCCGCCGTGTAGGGCTTGCCATGGGACTCGCCGTCGAACTCGAAGACGGAGTCGCAACCGATCACCAGCGCGCCCTCAGCTTCGGACAGGGAAGCAACAGCCTCTGCCTTGGCGCGGGCCAGGAGCAGGGCGGTGTCGTGGGCATCGGTCACGCCGTATTTCGCCTGGACCGCGTCCTCGTCCACGTCCGAGACCAGGACGTCGTGCCGGATCCCGGCCTCGGTGAGCAGCTTGGTGCGGGCAGGGGACTGGGAGGCGAGAATCAATCGGGTCACGGTCCCCAGCCTAATACCAACCGTCTCTCACATCCCGCGCCCTTAAGCCGATCGCTCTCTCACATCCCGCGCCCTTAAGCCGATCGCTCTCTCACTTGCCTCAAGCAAGTGAGAGAGCGATCGTGATTGTTGGTTGTTATGTGAGTGAGCGTTAGTGGACCAGTTCCTCGGAGCCGGCCTTTGAACGGTCGCTCCGCTCCAGCTTGGCGCCTTCAACATCCACGTCCGGGAGGATGCGCTCCAACCACTTGGGCAGCCACCAGGCCTTCTCGCCCAGGAGGTACATGACGGCGGGGACGATGGTCATGCGCACTACGAAGGCGTCGATCAGCACACCGAATGCCATGGCGAAGCCAAGCGGCCGGACCATGGTGAGGTGGCTGAAGATGAAGCCGGAGAATACGCTCACCATGATGATCGCGGCCGCGGTGACCACAGCTGCGGCGTGACTGAACCCGGAGCGGACGGCATGCTTGGCAGATTCGCCGTGCATGAACGATTCCCGCATGCCGGAGGTGATGAACACCTGGTAGTCCATGGCGAGTCCGAACAGCACGCCGATCAGGATAATGGGCAGGAAGCTCAAGACAGCGCCGGGATTGGCGACGTCAAAGATGCCTCCCAGCCAGCCCCACTGGTAGACGGCAACCACGGCACCGAACGCTGCGGCAAGCGAGAGCAGGAATCCACCGGTAGCCAGCAACGGCACCACGATCGAGCGGAAGACCAACAGCAACAGCAGCAGGGAGAGTCCCACCACAATCGCCAAGTAGGGCGGCAAAGCGGCGCCCAGCTTGTTGGAAACATCGATGTTGCCTGCCGTCTGACCGGTCAGGCCGATCTGCACATCAAGGTCTTCGCTGATCGCGGTTCCCTTGGCACGGAGATCGGACACCACCTGCACGGTGCCGGCGCTGGCCGGGCCTTCTTTGGGAATGACCTGGAAGACGGTGGTGCGGCGGTCCTCGCTCAGCGCCACCGGCACGGCTGCCACCACATTCTCAACACTACGAAGCTCGTCCGCGACGTCGAACTGCTTGTTCTTGGCGTCATTCTCGCTGAGGCCCTCAGGGAATTCGCCTACCACGATGATCGGTCCCGTCACACCTTCGCCGAAGCTGCTGCGCGTGAGGTCGTAGGCCTTGAAGGCTTGCGAATCCACCGGCTCCGAGCCGCCGTCGGGAAGTGCCAGTCGCAACTGTGAAGCCGGGAGAGCCAAAGCGCCCAGCAGGGCGATGCTTGCCACCAGTGCAACCCACGGATGACGGGTGACCATACCGCCCCAGCCGCCGCTGCTGCGCTTCTCCTCGCGTTCGCGATCGGCAGCTTCGTGCCCGGGTTCGGCGTTGTGCTTGGCGGCCTTGGCCCAAGCGCGCTTGGAGATGAGCCTTGGGCCGATCAGCGCCAGGACCGCGGGCGTCAGGGTCAAGGCGACGACGACGGCGACACCCACTGTCGCTGCGGCTGCCACACCCATGACGGCCAGGAACGGAAGACCCGGAACTACGAGGGCAGCCAGGGCGATGATGACTGTCAGACCGGCAAACAGCACGGCGTTGCCCGAGGTGCCGGTGGCCAGTGCTGCGGATTCTTCGGCGTCCATGCCGGCCAGAAGCTGTGTCCGGTGGCGGTTGACGATGAACAGGGAGTAATCAATACCCACCGCAAGTCCGAGCATCAGGGCCAGCATGGGCGAGATGGAGCTCATGTCGATCACGCTGGTAAGGGCGAACGTACCGCCAACACCCACAGCAACACCGATGAGGGCCATTACCAGCGGCAGTCCGGCAGCGATCAAGGTGCCGAGCATGAGTATCAGGACTAGAGCTGCGACTGCGACGCCCACAATTTCAGCGATGCCGAAGATCTCCGAGACGTCCTCGGTGATTTCCTTACTGGCGTAGGCAGTGACGCCGGCCGAGGAGACCCCGTGGACGATCTCCTGGACTTCCTCGCGGACAGCCGGGTCAACGGCATTGATGGAGGTCTTGAACTGGACTTGCGCTACTGCGGCTTTGTTGTCGCTGGAAACAAAGCGGAGCCCCTGGGATGCTTCGAGCTGTCGCTTGCCGAGCGCCAGCGTGGCGGCGCCGTCGGCAGCCTCCTTCGCTCCGGCGTCGAGCCTTTCCTTGGTGGCAGCAAGTTCAGCGCGCTGCGGCGCCAGTTGGGCGTCAATCTGGGCGGGGGTGAGGCCTGATGCAGCGAGCTGCTGTTCAACCCCGGTGAGTTGCGCCTCGCCCGCTTCCAACTGCGCACGGGCGGCGTCCAGCTGGGCCTTGCCTTCTGCGGCTTTGGCCTCGCCGGCGGCGATCTCGCCTGCGGACTTGTCCAGTTGCTCCTGGGTGGTGAACGGGTTGACCGTCCCCTGCACGTCAGGCATGGCTTCCAGTTTGGTGAGCGCGGCTGCAACCGCGTCCTTCTTGGCTTGGTCGAAACCGGCATCTCCGGCGTCGAACACCACGCTGGCCGAGCCGCCCGATGATTCAGGCAGGGCTTCCTTGAGCTTGTCCGCCATCTGCTGGGTTTCGGTGCCCGGGATGGTGAAGTTGTTGGACATGGTGCCGTGGAATGCTGCGGCCGAGCCGCCTACAGCTACCATGACGGCCAGCCAAATGGAGATGACGAGCCAGCGGCGGCGATACGAAAACTTGCCGAGGCGGTAGAGGAACGAGGCCATGTCAGAACCGATCTTTGGTGGTTGGAACGGAAGGGGGAGCCGTAGTGACGGTGGAGAAAGCGTTCGACGGCGGCGCGAAGCCGGCACCGAGAAGACCCATCGCATCGATGAGGTGCTGGCGAAGGACCGCCAGGGATTCCTGTGAGAGGTCGGGTCCGCGTTCGATGAACCAGACGGTCATGGCTGCTTTGCCGCAGGAGATGACGGATCCCGCCAGGGCGTGAAGGTAGAGTTCACTGATCCCGGCGCCGAGCCTGCCGCGGGCGGCGTCAATGATCTGCGCTGTGCAATGCTCCCAGGCTTCAAGCTCGGAGCGTGCAAGCTGTCGGTTGTCCTGGGTCAGACTGAACAGTTCGGCCATGGGCGCCACGGACATTGGATCGGCCAGCGCCATGAGGGCTGCCTGGGCGGATTCGAGGATCGACTCCTCTGCAGGGCGCAGCCGGAACTGCTCCAGTGCGTGGTCCATGAAGCCATCGGCTACGGAGGCCAGTGCTGCTTCGAGGCTGGGGAAGTAGTTGAAGAAAGTTCGCCGCGAGACACCTGCGCTGGCGGCGATGTCCTCCACTGTGAAGTTGCCGGGCCCGTTGCTGCGCAAAAGGTCCAGGGCTGCGGACGCAATGGAGCTGCGGGTGGCCGCCTTGTTGAGTTCGCGCCGTGAGGGCGTCGATTGCTCAGCAGTGTTGGGCGACTCCGCAATCGCTTCCTGGCTATTGGTTTGGGTCACATACTTACACTAAGTGCAAGTTTGCACTCTGCGCAATTTGAGCCGGAAATGGGCAAAGAAAAGTCCCGCCCCGGTTCGTCGCCCTCGCCTGCGGAGGGCGGGGTGGCGAACCAGAGCGGGACGTGGAACCTCAGATTAGAACTGGTGAGGCTGGGCCGGGGGAGTGGGTGGGGTGAACTGCTGCGGCTGTTCGGGGCGCTGCGGTTGGGCCGGCTGCTGAGCAGCCGTCTTGGTTAGGTAGACCGACTGTCCCGTCGCTCCAGGCTCGCCCTCACCCAGCGGCAGGACGTACACGGCAGTGCCGTAGGCGCACACTTCGGTCCAGTTGGTGCCCATTTCCGAGGTGTCGAACCGCATGGCCACAATGGCGTTCGCTCCACGCTGCTGCGCTTCATTGACCATGCGTGCCATGACTTCCTGACGGCTTTCGTACAGTGCCTTGGTCATTTCGGGCAGCTCTCCGCCGCCCAGGGAGCGAAAGCCGGCCAGCATCTGTGAGCCGATATCGCGCGAACGGACAGTGAGGCCCATGACTTCGCCGAAGACGGCGTCGATCCGGTGACCCGGGATTTCGTTGGAGGTGACGATCAACATGGTCAGAGCCTATCCAGACATGGCCCCTTAATCAGGGAAATCCCCCGGGGAGAACTCCCCGGGGGATTCGCGTCGGTTCACAAGGGCGCGCCTCAGGCTTTTGAATCAGCCAGTTCGCGCTCGTTGCTTTCTGCTGCTGCCTTGTCGGCTGCAAACTCATCAGCGAACGCGGCACCGTTGCGGGGTGCGTTGTAGAGGGTCTCGTCCAGGATTCCCTGACGCTTGGCCACGATGGCCGGGACGAGCGCTTGGCCCGCCACGTTGACTGCAGTGCGGCCCATGTCCAGGATGGGGTCGATCGCCAACAGCAGGCCGACGCCGGCAAGCGGCAGTCCCAGCGTGGACAGGGTCAGTGTGAGCATCACGACGGCGCCGGTGGTACCTGCAGTGGCAGCGGAACCGAGGACCGAGACCAGCACGATCAGCAGGTACTGGCTGAAGTCCAGGTTGATGCCGAAGAACTGTGCCACGAAGATCGCCGCGATGGCCGGATAAATTGCTGCGCAGCCGTCCATCTTGGTGGTGGCGCCCAGCGGCACTGCGAAGGAAGCGTAGCCGGAGGGGACGCCCAGGTTCCGCTCAGTGACGCGCTGCGTCAGCGGCAGCGTGCCGATGGAGGAACGGGACACAAACGCCAGCTGCACGGCCGGCCAAACACCGGAGAAGTACTGCTTGATGGACAGCCCGTGAATGCGTACCAAGATGGGGTAGAGCACGAAGAGCACCAACGCCAGGCCGATGTAGATGGCGGCCGTGAACTTGCCCAGGGATCCGATGGTGTCCCAGCCGTAGATGGCTACAGCGTTACCGATCAGGCCTATGGTGCCCAGCGGGGCCAGGCGGATGATCCACCAGAGGACCTTTTGAATGACTGCCAGTGCGGAAGCGTTGAATGTCAGGAAAGCTTCGGCCTGCTTGCCAACCTTGAGTGCGGCAACGCCGACCGCGATCGCGATAACCAAAATCTGCAACACGTTGAAGTTGACGGCAGTGCTGACTGTGGTTGCGGCGTTGGCACTTTCGGTGACGGTGGAGCTGGCTCCGAGACCCAGGAAGTTCTTGGGGAACAAGCCAATCAGGAACGCCCACCAGTCGCCGGTCTTGCCAGCGTACTTAGCTTCTTCGGTGATGCCGGTGGCCGCGCCCGGCTGCAGGAGTACACCCAAGCCGATGCCGATCAGCACCGAGACCAGCGACGTGATAGCGAACCAGAGCAGAGTGTTCCATGCCAGGCGCGCTGCGTTGGACACCTGACGCAGGTTGGCGATGGAGCTGACCACGGCGGTAAAAATCAAAGGAACGACGGCGGTTTGCAGCAACGAGACGTAGCTGGAGCCGATCGTCTGCAGCGTCGCGCCGAGGCCGTTGGGCGCAGTCTTGGTGCTGCCCGTGTACTTGGCGATGAGGCCGAGGACCAGGCCGACGATGAGGGCTGCGATGATCTGGACGCCGAAGGATCCGGCCCATTTGGGGAGCCGGAAGCCGGACTTGCCAGCTGCTGGTGAAGTGTTGGTTGAGGTGCTCACCGGAACACGTTAGGTGCATCGCAAATAACATAGCGAACGAACGTTGAGAAATGTTACGTCCACCCCTCTGCTGCCCTCCATCGTGAACCGCTAATTCGCGGGCCCGGCGCGGGCTTTTGTGAAGTTATTCCCGGAAACGGTGTGGCGATGATCTCCGAGTGCGCTGCGATCCTTTCACCCGATGGTGCACCCCTTTCCGCCGATCGCACCCGTAACCTCTTGTGCGCAACGGGGGAAAGGGTGCGCTCCTGGCGCCGAAGGAGCAGCACACCGAGGATGTCCGGCCTCAGGGCGGACCTGGCAACTCAGCCCAGCAGCGCCCGGCGAAGCACGTCCAACCCAACCGAACCTATGTTCAGCGCCTTGCTGTGGAACGACTTCAGGTCAAAGCCTTCCCGGGATTCAAGCTCAGCGCGGATCTGTTCCCACAAACGCTGCCCCACCTTGTAGGACGGCGCTTGTCCGGGCCAGCCGAGGTATCGGGTGAACTCGAACTGGAGCTGCCCTTCGCTGATGTCGAGGTTGGCTTTGAGGAAGTCGAAGCCCTTTTCAGGGGTCCAGGTTCCGCTGCCCCAGCGCTCGGGAACGGGGAGTTCCAGGTGCACACCGATGTCGAAAACCACGCGTGCTGCCCGCATCCGCTGACCATCGAGCATGCCCATGTGATCGCCCGGATCTTTCAGGTATCCGAGTTCCAGCATGAGTTGCTCGGCGTAAAGTGCCCAGCCTTCGCCGTGGCCGGAAACCCAGCAGACGTTGCGCCTCCAGTTGTTCAGGAGTTCGCGGCGGTAAGTGGCTGTGGCTACCTGGAGGTGGTGCCCGGGGACTCCTTCATGGAACACGGTGGTGGTTTCGGACCATGTGGTGAAGGTGTCTTCGCCGGCGGGCACGGACCACCACATGCGTCCGGGCCTGGAGAAATCGTCGGAAGGGCCGGTGTAGTAGATGCCGCCTTCGTCGGTAGGGGCAATCATGCATTCGAGGGTCCGCATGACGTCCGGGATGTCGAAGTGGACGTCGGCCAGCTCGGACACCGCTCGATCGGAGAGTTCCTGCATCCAGGCTTTCAAGGCGTCGGTGCCCTTGATCTGGCGGGCAGGGTCGCTGTTCAGGATGGCCTTGGCTTCTTCGATGGATGCGCCGGGCTTGATCTGCGCCGCGACCTTTTCCTGCTCGCCAATAAGCCTCTCGAGCTCCCGGACGCCCCAAGCGTACGTCTCTTCCAAATCGACTTCCGCGCCAACAAAGGAGCGGGAGGCCAAGGCGTACCGCTCGCGGCCCACCGCATCCTTTTCCGGGGCCGCGGGGAGGAGTTCGTCCCTAAGGAAGTCGCCCAAGGCGCTGTACGCAGAACGCGCAGCCGCAGTCCCGGCGTCGAGCTTTGATTGAACGTCCGCGGGCAGCGGCGTGCCCCCTGCGGCAGCGGTGGCAGCCATTTTGGCGAAGAAGCCATCCTCAGCGGCGTACCGGCTGGTCTGCTCGATGACGATCTGCACCTGGCGCGCGGCGGCTACTTTGCCGGCCTCAGCAGCCGATCGAAGTGACACCATGTAGCCCTCAATCGCGCCCGGAACGTTGGCAGCACGGCCTGCAATGTGCTCCCAGTGTTCAACCGTGTCCGTGGGCATGAGGTCGAAGATGGCGCGGATGTCCTGCGCCGGGGAGGCGATGTTGTTCAGGTCGGCCGCATCCCAGCCGGACTCGTGGATCTCCAGTTCCAAGCCGAGGCGCTCGCGCATGGCGTCCAAGGTGACGGCGTCCACGTCATCGGAAGGCTCGAGGCCTGCCAGGGCGTCCAAGGCCAATCTGGTTGCCTGTGCGTGGGACGCAAGACCGGCAGGGGAGTAGTCCTGATACTCGGTTTCGTGTCCCGGCAAGCCCAGAGTGGTGGCGAAGCTGGGGTTCAGTTCGATCAGCTTTTCTGTGTACGCGTCAGCGACGGCATCGATGGCGGACTTGGGGCGTACGGGGGTGTTTGCAGTAGTCACCCACAGAGCCTATCCGCGCTTCCGTGTACGTGAAAGGGTTGTTGAACTTTTCTACAGCGCGGAGAACTAGCCCCGGCTGCGCTTCCAAGCACCAGGACCCGGCGTGGGGTCTAGGCGCAGTTGCTGGCGGCGCACCCAGTGCCGGACGTTCGGCTTGGACGGCGCCGCTTCCTGCTGGCCGCCGAGGGAAACCACGACGGCGGCAAGCGCCGCGAGCTCTTCGGCTGTCGGTTCGCCCTTGACCACCGAGAACAGGGGAGTGGCCGGTTCCTGGTCAGGCGCAGGATCGGCGCGGTGCTTAGGCGCGCTCACAGCGGGATGTTCCCATGCTTCTTGGTGGGCAGGCTCGCGCGCTTGTCGCGGAGGGCGCGGAGCCCGCGGATGATCTGCAGGCGCGTATCCGACGGAGCAATGACAGCGTCAACATAACCCAGCTCGGCTGCCTGGTATGGGTTGAGGAGTTCTTCCTCGTACCCCTGGATGATCTCCGCGCGCTTGGCTTCGACGTCACCGCCGGCTTCGGCCACCGCTGCGAGATCGCGACGGTAAAGGATATTCACTGCACCCTGGGCGCCCATGACGCCAATCTGGGCGGTGGGCCATGCCAGGTTGAGGTCGGCTCCGAGCTTCTTGGAGCCCATCACGATGTACGCGCCACCGTAGGCCTTGCGGGTGATGACCGTGAGCTTGGGGACCGTCGCTTCGGCGTAGGCGTAGAGGAGCTTGGCGCCGCGGCGAATGATGCCCTGGAATTCCTGGTCCTTGCCGGGCAGGAAGCCGGGAACGTCAACCAGCGTGATGATCGGAACGTTGAAGGCGTCGCAGTGGCGAACGAAGCGGGCGGCTTTCTCGGAGGCGGAGATGTCCAGCGTTCCCGCGAATTGCATGGGCTGGTTGGCCACGATACCCACGGTATGTCCCTCAACGCGGCCATAGCCGATCATCACGTTGGGGGCGTACAGGGACTGCATTTCGAGGAAGTGAGCGTCGTCCACGATCTGCTCGATGACCTTGCGCATGTCGTACGGCTGGTTGGCGGAATCGGGAATCAGGCCGTCAAGCGAGAGGTCGTCGTCGTTGAGTTCCAGTTCCTGGTCGTGTTCCACCACGGGGGCCTCAGACAGGTTGTTGGAGGGGAGGAAGTCCAGGAGCTCGCGGACGAACTCAATGGCGTCAGCTTCATCGGACGCGAGGTAGGTGGAGGTGCCGGTGGTGGCATTGTGCTGCCGGGCGCCACCGAGGGTTTCCATGTCCACGTCTTCGCCCGTAACGGTCTTGATGACGTCCGGTCCGGTGATGAACATGTGGGACGTCTTGTCCACCATGACCACATAGTCGGTCAGGGCGGGGGAGTAGGCGGCACCGCCGGCGCACGGGCCCATGATGAGGGAGATCTGGGGGACCACGCCGGAAGCATGGACGTTGTTGCGGAAAATGTCCGCGAACATGGCCAACGAGGCCACGCCTTCCTGAATACGCGCGCCGCCGCCGTCGTTAATACCCACAACCGGGCAACCGTTCCGGAGGGCGAACTCCTGGACCTTGACGATCTTTTCGCCGTTGACCTGGCTCAGCGAGCCGCCGTAGACACTGAAGTCCTGGCTGTAGATGGCGATCAGGCGGCCGTCCACTGTGCCGTAACCGGAAACAACGCCGTCACCAAGCGGTTTCTTCTTTTCCATGCCGAAAGCAGTGGAGCGGTGCACTGCGAGGGCGTCGAACTCGACGAAGGATCCCGGGTCAACCAGGAGGTCGATGCGTTCGCGGGCGGTGTTCTTGCCGCGGGCATGCTGCTTTTCGATCGCTTCCGGGCCGGAAGGCTGTTCTGCACGGGCCTGGCGGTCGCGGAAGTCTGCAATCTTTCCCGCTGTCGTTGTCAGATCGTGGCTCATCAAGTGTCTCCGGCTCTGTAGCTGATATTCGCTGGCGCAATCCCGGGTCCGGATAAGTAGCTGACTTAAGTAGCTTCCGTACAAAGAACAGGCCCCGCAGGCCAGTCTAGTGACGCCTTTGCCGCGAACCGCTGTAGAAACCCTACAATTTTCCGCGTCCAAGCCAAAGCCATCACTATGTTACCCGTCAGTAACATAGTTGGGCTAGAGTGTCTGCATGACTTCAAGCAACGGCGCTTCCTCCGCCTCCACAGAGGGTCAAACGCAACGCACCACCCCTTACGTGGCCACTGCTTCGCTCAAGGGCAAGACCATCCTCATGTCCGGCGGCAGCCGCGGCATAGGCCTGGCCATCGCCACCCGTGCAGCCCGCGACGGCGCCAACATTGTGCTCATGGCCAAAACAGGCGACCCCCACCCCAAACTTGAGGGCACTGTCTTTACCGCCGCGCAACAGCTGACCGAAGCAGGCGGACAGGCGCTGCCGCTTGTGGGGGACGTCCGCAATGATGACGACGTCGCCGCAGCAGTCGCCGCCGCCGTCGAGCGTTTCGGGGGGATCGACGTAGTGGTGAACAACGCCTCCGCAATCGACCTGTCCCGCACCGGCGCCGTGGACATGAAGCGTTACGACCTCATGCAGGACATCAACGTCCGCGGCACGTTCCTGCTCTCAAAGCTGGCGCTGCCCGCCCTGCGGGAATCAAGCCACGGCCACATCCTCACCCTGTCCCCACCCTTGAACCTGGATCCCAAATGGGCCGGGATGCATTTGGCCTACACCATGGCCAAGTACGGGATGAGCCTCACCACCCTGGGTCTCGCCGAAGAGCTCAAGCACGACGGCGTCTCGGTCAACTCGCTCTGGCCGTGCACCTTGATCGACACGGCCGCGATCCGGAATATGCCCGGTGGCCAGCAGATCGTGCAGGCGGCACGCGGACCGGAAATCATGGCTGATGCCGCCCATGCTGTGTTGACGGGTTCGGCATCTAGCGGGAACTTCTACACCGACGAGCAGGTGCTGCGCGCAGCCGGAGTGCAGGACTTCACTCCCTATAGCCTCGGCGCGCCCGAAGACCGCTTGGTGCCGGACATCTTCCTCTGAGTAGATTCCATGGGCGGATTCCCAGGCGCATTTCGGGGCAGCCACCCTCCGGGGACCTCGCAACTGGATAGGATTCAGCTATGGATGCCGAACAGCCAGAGAGCAGCGAACCCCAGGCCTTGTCTGGAGAGGTTCCGTCCGGAGAGGTCCCGTCCGGGCAGTCGCGTGCCCCGTTGGATCGTGAGGCTCTGAACCGTGAGTCGCTGCTGCAGCCGGACTTCCTGTCGGCCACGGGCATCTCGCGTCTGGACATTGTCCAGTCCACGGGCTCCACCAACCAGGACCTCGTGCGTGCTGTGACGGTGGAGCCCAAAAAGTGGGCTGACCTTTCCGTCTTGACCGCCGAACACCAGACAGCGGCGCGTGGACGGCTCGACCGCCACTGGGAATCACCCGAGCGATCGGCGGTTTCGGTCTCCGTGGTGCTGCGGCCTGTCACGGCTGAGGGCATGCCGGTCCCGACGCAGAGCTATTCCTGGCTTTCGCTGCTTGCTGCTGTTGCGCTGCGTGAGGCCCTGCAGGAAACAGCCGGCATCACCGCTGAGATCAAGTGGCCCAACGACGTCCTGGTCAACGGGCGCAAAGTGGCCGGCATTCTGGCGCAGATGACTCCGCTGGGTGATGGCTCCGTTCCGGCTGTGATTCTGGGCGTGGGACTCAATGTGTCCTTGGCCGAGGAAGAACTTCCGGTACCCACGGCAACCTCGCTTGCTTTGGAGGGGGCCACGACGACGGACCGCACCGCGCTGCTGAAAAGCTACCTGTCACGGTTCGCGCGGCTCTACCGCAGCTTCTGCAATTCCGAAGGGGACCCCGCCGCCGGTTTGGTGGGTGGCCCATCCCTGCACAAGCGTGTTGAGTCGGCCATGGTGACGTTGGGCCGCGAAGTGCGCGCGCATTTGCCTGGGGATCACGAGCTCGTGGGGCATGCCTCGCGCCTGGACGAGCACGGCTCGTTGCTGGTGGTGGACCATGGTGGCAGGGAACACGTTGTGACAGCCGGTGATGTGGTGCACTTGCGCGCCACAGAAAGCGGTTATGCGTAAAGAGTTACTCCCGGGGGAGCAGGTCATTACCATCACACGCCAACAGGCCCGCTCACTCTTCTTTCCGGTGCTGGCCTTCATTGCGGTTCCAGCAGCTGCAGGTTTTGCTTGTGCTTGGATCGTCAGGGAAAACCCGCAGCGCCTTGCGCCTTTCATCACGGCGGAATGGACACCGTGGCTTATGGGTACCGTGGTGGTACTCGCCGGGTGGTTCCTTGCCGCATACAGCCTCAGGCGGGTGTTGCGGTGGCGTTCGGTCAAATACATCCTGACGAGCAGGCGCGTACTTGCCCGGAATGGAATGTTTAGGCGAAATGACTGGCAGGTATCGCTGATGGCCATCCGCAATGTAGGTGTCCACCAGAGCATGCTCCAACGGACATTGCACTCGGGGAATATATCCTTGGATACCGGGCACTCCGGAATAGCCGTGATGAACGACGTTCCTGAAGTGGGAAAGTTCCGGGGTTTCATTCTTGACGCGATGGATGAACTCCCGCAAGGTGAGGTTTTTGAGGGTGAAGTACTGAGGGATTTTGAAGAATTGCCGTGGGAGTTCAGAGATGGTGGAAGAGATGAGCGTTGAGGATCAGCAGTCCGGCGAGGACCTGGACCAGGAGTTCGACGCCGTTCCGGAGCCTTCCGTGGACGAGGACACTGAGGCCGGGCCTGCTCCGGCGTCGGTACCAACCGGCCCACCCACTGGTGTGATGTCCGCGGAGCGCCTGGCTATTAAGGCGCTCGAGGCGAAGCTCCTTGGCGGAGAACGCAAGCTCCGGCGTCGTGAAGTTGCTGCCGGTGCGGGCGTGTCCATCCTGTCCGCACGGAAGATCTGGCGCGCGCTGGGGTTCCCCAACTTTGGTGACGAGGATGTTGCGTTCACGGAACGCGACCAAGCTGCCTTGTCCAGCATCCTGGATCTGGTCCGGGCCGGCCTCCTGACGGAAGAAGCCGCTATCTCCGTGACCCGCTCCATCGGTCAAATGACGGACCGCATGGTGGTGTGGCAGATCGAAGCGCTGGTTGAGGACATGGTGTCCGAGCAGGGAATCCCTGATGCCGTGGCGCGCAAACAACTGGTGGCGCAGCTGCCTGCGCTGGTGGACTCCCTCGAAGAGATCCTGGTGTACTCCTACCGCCGCCAACTCAACGCCGGCGTCCAGCGCCTTGCCGTTCGGGCCGAAGCCGGACTCCAGGCCAGCGAGGAAGGGCGGGAGGGCGACGAAGACGATTCGCCGTTGCCGTTGGCCCGGGCCGTAGGATTCGCTGACCTTGTCTCTTACACCAGCCTGTCCCGGCGTATGAACGAGAAAACGCTCGCTCAATTGGTGCAGCGTTTTGAAAACAAATGCGCTGAAATTATCTCCGTGGGTGGCGGGCGACTGGTCAAAACAGTGGGTGACGAAGTCCTGTACATCGCGGAGACTCCCGCGGCGGGAGCCGAAATTTCCCTGGCCCTTGCCCAGGCGTTCACGGAGGACGAGATCCTTCCACAGTGCCGCGTCTCCATGGTCTGGGGCCGGATTCTCTCCAGACTTGGCGATATCTATGGACCCACAGTCAACCTTGCTGCACGGCTCACCACGCTGGCGCAGCCCGGGACGGTCCTTGTGGACGCCATGACGGCCGCCGCCTTGGGCCAGGATGACCGCTTCGTCCTGATTCCACAGAAGTCGGAGAACGTCCGCGGTTTCGGTGAGATCCATCCTGTGATGCTGGCCCGCGGCCGGGGCAAGGGACTGGTGCTGGACTAAGCGCGCTGCTGACAGCCGTTCTGGGCCGCACGCTCTCTCACGTCCCTCGGGTTCCAGCCGCACGCTCTCTCACGTCCCGCGGGTTCCAGCCGATCGCTCTCTCACGTCCCTCGGGTTCCAGCCGATCGCTCTCTCACTTTCTTCAAGAAAGTGAGAGAGCGATCGGCGTTTAGGGCTGTTATGTGAGAGAGCGTGGAGGGTGTCTGCAGTTGAGGAGAACTGCGTCACGACTTAGCAAAACGTTGGATTAACCCGGTAGTCTTAGCGTTGTTTGTGTGTCGTGAATGGCCGTGGGGTGCGGCGTCGGCCGCCTTGTGCTGCCTAAATTGTGGGGGAATGTGGATGGCTCTGCCTGACGGGTCCGGAAACCGCCGTGCCAGGAATCGCCGGCGGAAGGTCATGGCGGCAACTGCATTTTCAGTTGCAGCCGCGGTCCTGGTGACCGGTGCCATCCTCTACCCGGGGTTCAAGACCACCGAAGTGGACCTCAATGACGGCGGCGTTTGGGTAGTCAGCAAGTCCAAGAATGCCGCCGGAAGGCTCAACTACCCCTCGAAGTCCCTGGACGGGGCAGTGACTCCGGCGAGTAAGGATTTCGACGTCCTCCAGCAGGCCGGCGACGTTTTCATTGATGACCCCGAGGGCGCCACGATCAACCCTGTCAGCGCCGCGAACATGCGTTTGGGCGGGGACCAAAAGCTGCCCGGATCGGCGGATGTGAGCTTCGGCCACAAAGTACTGGCCGTTACCGATCCTTCCAAAGGCAAGGTCTGGGCACTTTCTGCAGGATCCGTGGGTGGGTTCAGTGATGAGTCCGAACCACTGTTCGAGCAATCGCCTGGAATTGTTTCTGTTGTAGGCGTGGACGACACCATCCACACCGTGGATCCCGAGTCCGGTAGCCTCACCGCCACCAAGGTGGACGCCAACGGCAAATCAGTGGATTCGCAGGTCCGCACGGACGAGGCGCTCAAGGGCGCAGGGGACCTGCAGTTGACGGCTGTGGGCGACAAAGCAGTGGTCCTCAACGAGGCCACGGGAAACATTGTTCTCCCGGGCGGCGCAACCGTTCACCTGGACGACGCCCGCGACGCCAAGCTGCAACAAACAGGACCGACTGCCGACTTCGTAGCTATCGCCACTACCAAAGCGCTCCTCCTTCAACCATTGGACGGTGGAACCGCCAAGACTGTCCGAGCCGACGGGGAAGGCATTCCCGCAGCGCCCGTTCAGCTGGGAACATGCACCTACGCGGCGTGGTCCGGTGCCAACAAGTACGTCCGCGAATGCAGCAACGAGGCTGATAACCGCCGCGCCGATGTTCCCAAGGCGAGTGCGTCGCCGTCGTACGTCTTCCGGGTCAACCGCGATCTCGTGGTTCTGAACGACGTCAACTCCGGCAATGTCTGGATGGTCAACCAGAACATGCAGTTGGTCAACAACTGGGACGACGTCATTCCGCCCCAACAGACATCGGACGACGCCGACAAGGACTCTGCGGACGAAGTCCAGCAGACTGTCCTCCCGGACCGAAGCAAACCGAACACGCCGCCGGTGGCGAAGCCGGACTCCTTTGGAGTGCGCGCCGGCAAGACGACCCTCCTGCCGGTTCTGGACAACGACGCCGACACTGACGGTGATGTCCTGACGGTTGCGGCCGACCAAACCGTTAGATCGGGTGCGTTGGCTCCTGTTTATGGCGGGACGGGCTTCCAAATTTCCGTCCCTGCGGAGCAAACGGGGGCGGAGACGTTCAAGTACTCCGTGGATGATGGCCGCGGTGGAACCGCAGCGGCCAACGTCGACCTCCGGATTGTCCCGCCCGGAGAGAACAACGCACCCCAGCAGAAGCCCAACAGAAACAATGCCTTGGTGGTGCAGACGGGGGAGATCGCCAACCAGTACATCCTCAACGACTGGATAGATCCCGACGGAGACGACATCTTTGCTGTGGCTGCCGTCAGCAGCGATCCCGCCGATCAAGTCCGCATCAGGCCAGACGGGCTATTGACGTTCCAGGATTCCGGAGCCGGGCCGGGAAAGAAGACCATCGCCGTTTCGGTTTCCGACGGTACCCTCAGTGCTGAGGGGCGTATCAGTGTGGACGTTCGCGCACCCGGGGCCTTGCCGCCCATTGCGAACGCCGATCACGTGGTTGCAGTGGCAGGCCAGGACACGGTGATCGCACCGCTCAAGAACGACACTGATCCGCAAGGCGGCACGCTTCGGCTGGCACAGGCCCAGCCGGATGAGCAGTCCACGGCCGTGATAGGTCCGGACCAGCAAACGTTTACTTTCAACTCGACGTCCACGGGCCCCCACTACGTCACCTACATGGTCACCAACGGCCCGGCGAGTGCGCAGCAGCTGGTGCGCGTAGACGTCGTGTCCGGCAACAACGACGGCGCTCCCGTTGCCGTCCGCGACATTGCTCTGCTGCCCAGTGGCGGCAGCACCGTGGTGGACGTGCTCGGCAATGACTCGGACCCGGCCGGAGGCGTCCTGGTAGTCCAGTCCGTCACCGCGGAGGATGGCCTTCCGGTCACGGTGGCGGTTTTGGACCATTCGGTGGTCAAGGTCACGGACGTTCGCGCCACCGGCCAACTGTCGCTGAAATACACCATTTCCAACGGCAAAGCCTCGGCCACCGGAGACATCTCAGTACAGGTAGTACCTGCGCCCAGCAAGCTGCAGGCCCCGCAGGCCAAGCCGGACGAAGTGTCGGTGCGTGTCGGAGACGTGGTGACCATACCTGTCCTGGACAACGATTCGGACCCTAACGGCGGAGAGCTGACGCTCGACCCGGAGCTGGCGCAACAGCCCGATGCCGCTGACGGCAGGATGTTCGTTGCGGGCAATACTCTGCGCTTTATCGCAGGGGAGATTCCCAAAACCGTTTATGCCATCTACAAGGTCAGCAACGCGTCCGGCCAAACTGACTCCCAGCAAGTCACTATCCGTATCCGGGCCCGGGACGACGCCACCAATACCCGCCCTGAGCCGCGGAACCTCACGGCCCGGGTGGTAGCTGGCATGACCGTCAAAATCCCGGTGCCATTGGATGGCATTGACGCCGACGGCGACTCCGTTCAACTCATCGGCGTGGACAAAGCGCCGGCCCTCGGCACAGCCGTGGTGCGGGACGGCTACATGGAGTTCACCGCTGCCGCCACCTCCGCCGGCACTGACACGTTCAGCTATCGCGTGCGGGACCGGATCGGAGCCGAGAACACCGGCACTGTGATTGTGGGTATTGCGCCGGCAGAAGCGAACAACCAAAAGCCGATCGCCGTTGACGATGCCATTGAGGTCCGGCCAGGGCGCCGGATTGCAGTGGATGCCTTGAAGAACGACTCAGACCCTGATGGCGATCCTATTGCTTTGGTGAATTCCTTCGAAGCCAACCCGGAACTGCAGGTTGAAGCGTCCTCCGGAAAGATCCTCCTGACTGCGCCGGGCGTCACTGGAAATGAAAGCATCAGCTACCGGATTCAGGACGACAAAAAGGCTGAAGCCAGCGCCGTGGTCAGGGTGCAAACAAGCCCGACGGCGGCCCTTCACGTTCCGATTGCCGTGGACGACCGCATCACGCTGGCTGAGACGCTGGGCAAGACCGCCGTTGACGTCCCGGTGTTGAAGAACGACTCTGATCCGGACGGCGTCGCCGAAGACCTGACCATCACCTTGCCCGACGCGAATCCGAACGCCCGGGTGGGGACTGCGGGGAACGTTGTGGTGACACTCGCCCCCCAGGACCAGCTGATCCCGTACACGGTGACAGACATGGACGGGCAATCAGCCACGGCCGTGATGTGGATCCCAGGCCAAGGCCTGCAGTACCCCACCTTGGCTAAAACCGAGCCCGTGGAGGTCATGTCCGGCAAGGAAGTCACGGTCTCGCTCCAGGAGTATGTCCGCGTGCGGGAAGGCCGCCAACCACGGCTTACGGTTGCAGACAAGATCCGCGTTCAGGGAGCCGATCCCAACAACGTTATTGCCGGCGACGGAAATGCCCTGAGATATGCAGCGCAGACAGACTACGTTGGTCCGGGATCCATCACCTTCGAGGTGACTGACGGGTCAGGTCCGGACGACTCCCAAGGCTTGAAGTCCACGTTGACCATCATCACCAAGGTGATCCCGGACCCCAACGCCAACCACGTCCCGACCTTCAGCGGTGCTTCCATCGAGGCTCCCAAGGGTGAAACCACCGAGCTGGAGTTGGCCAACCTTGCCAAGGACGTGGACGAGAGGGACCAGGGAAACCTGAAATTCGAGCTGGACGGACAGCAGCCCGCGGGTTTCCAAACCAAAGTGGAGGGAACGGTCCTCAAAGTCACCCCGGACCTCTCCGTCACTCCCGGTGTTGTGGGCACCTTCCCCTTGAAGGTCACAGACGGCAGGTCTGATGCTGTCCGGGCAACGGTAACGGCTACGGTGGTCTCGTCCAACAGGCCCAAGCCCGTAGCCAACGACGACTCCGTTGAGAAAGCCAATGCCGGACGCTCGGAAACCATCAATGTGTTGGCCAACGACTTCAACCCCTTCAATGACTCGCCTCTGACGATCGAAGGCGCCGCAGTGGAGACTGGTTCCGCCGCCGGCCAGCCGACGGTCTCAGGGGAATCGATCACGGTCACTCCTGCTGATGGCTTCAAGGGCGTCATGGTGGTTCGGTACACAGTGCTGGACAAGACCAAGGACCCCTCACGGCAGGCAGTGGGACGCGTACGGATCACGGTCCGTGACAAACCAGACGCTCCATCGGCACCGGTAGCGACCGACGTCCGCAGCCGCACCGCCGTGCTCAAGTGGGCGCCGCCGTCGGACAATGGCGCAGCCATCACCAAGTACACGGTCAAGGCCGCCGGTTTTGAACAGGTGTGTCCCACTACAACCTGCACACTCTCCGGACTGACCAACAACGTGAAGTACGTCTTCACCGTGTCCGCCACCAACGAGGTAGGGGACTCACCGGCGTCCATTGCCTCCAACGAGATCCGGCCGGATGAGAAGCCGTCGCCGCCGGACGCCCCCACAGTCAAAGCCGGTGACAAGAACATGGCCATCACCTGGACCCCGGCCAAGACCGAGGGCTCTCCGGTGAAGCACTACAACTTGGAGATTTCTCCGCCGCCGGCCAACGGCATTGCCGTGAAGAACGAGGTCACCGGCCTGAGTTACACCTGGCCGGGACTGACGAATGGCGTGAAGTACAAGGTCCGTGCCCAGGCCGTCAATGAGCTCGGTCCATCGGACTGGAGCATGTACTCCCTGGAGGACAACCCTGCTGGTCTTCCGGCAGCCCCGGCGGCTCCCACCACCGCAGTGGTGCAGTCCGTGGGAACCAACAACCAGATTCGTGCGGATTGGGCTGAGCCGGATATCAACGGTGACCCCATCAAGACCTACTACGTCACTATGAGCGGCGGAAACGGCGTTCCGCAGACGCAGACCGTCCCGGGAAATGTCCGATCAGCAACCTTCACTGCCCAGAACAACGAAGCAGGCTACACCTTCACCGTTCAAGCAGAAAATAAGGCTGGGAAGGGCGGCGTCAGCGCACCTTCGGCGCCGCGTCGCGCCACCGGCAAGCTGGGGGCCGTAGAGAACGTCTCTGCCACCCCGGCCAACACCGGGGGAGCGGGCAAGGCCGTCACCATCAACTTCTCGGTCCTGGACCAGACACAACGCAACGGTTCTACTCAAAACGAGGTCAGCTACCGCTACCTGGCCAGTACCGGCCAGTCCGGACCCATCACGCCTGGCCAGACGGTCAGCGGTTTTGCCAACGGGCAGGCAACCTCCATCACAGTCACCGCAGTGTCCTCAGTGGCGCCGAGTTCCAATGCCAGTGCACCGGCAACCACCACCCCGTACGGTTCCCCCGGTACACCATCTGCTTCGGGCGCCAACGGTGGGCAAAACCAGACCACGCTGACGCTGAACTGGTCCTCGCCGTCCACCAACAGCAACGACGTCGCAGTGACCAAGATCAGGATCACCGGCGGTGGAACTGATACCGGGTGGATCAACGAATCCGCGTCCGGCAGCCGCGTGGTCAACACCGGTGGCTATAACCAGACGCGCACCATTGAGGTCCAGACGTTCAACTCCGTGGGCACAGGCGGTGGCGTGGCTTCTGCGAGTGCACAGAGCGGCCCGCAGAAGACGTCATGGGATGCCACGCTGCCTCCCGGCAGCTACCGTACTTGCACGGATACCGCGCCCTCCGGCCAAACATCGTGGGATCCAAATACTCCAGGGCACCGCTGTGACGGAAAGGTCAATGGTCCGCCATGGCAGTACGAGTTCAACGGCGGATTCACGGTCAACTGCTACATCAACCGCAGCACGCCCTACTTGAACTACGCGGCGTGGTACAAGCTGACTAGCGGCCCCAATGCTGGCCGCTTCATCGCCCAGGGCAACACCACCCTGGGTGACCCCGGACCGCACCAAATCCCGCAATGTTGAGGCATGTGAAGCCGGGGCGTCGGGCAGTAGTCCCCATCGCGCCCCGGGCCAGGGAGACAGTACGCTGTCAAAGCCAATGGATAGCCCGATCTCGGGTTTCCTTGGTTGACCGCAGGGCGCGTGGGATAGTCTTAGGGACTGAAAATTCCGCCGCCGTACGGGGGAACTGCGGAATGTACGGCTGCCGGCATCTGCCGGTTGGCCCGGAAGCCACTGGGGAGCGGCTGGACACAAAGGGAATTCTGGGGCTGTGAGAACTTTCTTCGGCAAGCTGGGGCTGAAAAGGCGTCAAAACAAAAAGCTAATAGCGGGTACTGCTGTTACCGCAGCGGGCGCTTTGCTGATCACCGGGGCAATTCTGTACCCGGGCTTCAAGACCACCGAGGTGGACTTGAACGACGGCGGCGTGTGGGTGGTGAGCAAAACCAAGAACGCCGTGGGCCGGTTGAACTACCCGTCCCGCGTTCTTGATGGTGCTGTGACACCCGCAACTACTACCTTTGACGTGCTGCAGCATGACGGCAACGTCTTTGTGGACGATGAGTCCGGCTCCACCATCAACCAGGTCTCTGCCGCGAACCTGAAGCTGGGCGGCGACAAGCAGCTGCCGTCGTCGTCGCAAGTCAGCTACGGCTCCACCGTGCTCTCGGTGACCGATCCCGCCCGCGGAAAAGTCTGGGCGTTGTCTCCGTCCACGGTTAACGGCTTCGATGAAGAAGGAACCGAGCCAGTCTTGACGGGCTCCCCGGGCGTGGTTTCGGCAGTGGGATCCGACAACAGGATCTACACGGCGGACCCTGGCAAGGGTGAAATCACCGTCACTACTGTGGATGCGAACGGTGAACGAACCGACTCGCAGGTTACCAAGGTGGACGAGCTCAAGGGTGCCGGCGATCTCCAACTGGCCGTGGTGGGTGACAAGCCGGTGGTTTTGGACGCCGCCTCCGGAAACCTCTTCCTGCCAGGAGGCCGGAAGCTCCAACTGGCCAATGCCCGGGAAGCAAAGCTGCAGCAGAACAGCGAAGAGAGCAATTACGTTGCCATTGCCACGCAGAAGGCCCTGCTGAAACAGCCCCTTGACGGGTCCACGGCGGCAACTGTCAGTGCTGACGGCGAAGGCGTCCCCGCTGCGCCCGTTCAGGTCAGTAAGTGTGTTCACTCGGCATGGTCGGGCGCCAACAAGTATGTCCGGGACTGCGACAACGATGCCGACGACAAGAAGAATGACGTCCCCAAAGCAAGCGCCTCGCCCAGCTACGTTTTCCGGGTGAACCGGGACCTTGTGGTCCTCAATGACGTCAACTCAGGCAGCGTGTGGCTGGTCAACCAGAATATGCAGCTGGTGAACAACTGGGACGACGTTGTCCCGCCCAAGAACCAGTCCGATGACCAGGACCAGGAGTCTGCGGACAACAACACCATCAACGTCCTCCCGGACCGCACCAAGCCCAACCGTCCGCCTGAGACAAAACCTGACGAGTTCGGTGTCCGCCCCGGGCGGACCTCAATTCTGAGCGTGCTGGATAACGACTCAGACCCCGACGGCGATGTCCTCACCGCCTCGGTAGGCGCCAATGGGCCAAAGATGGGTGCGTTGGAGAACATCTACGGAGGCTCTGCTTTCCAGATCAAGGTCCCGGCCGACGCCAAGCCGGGAACTGAAGTCTTTGACTACAACGCTGCCGATGGCCGTGACTTGTCCGCCGGCGGCAAGGTCACCCTGCGGGTAGTAGCTCCTGAAGAGAACAAACCGCCGATTTTCAAGCGAGGCGAACCCACCACCATGTTGGTGGAGCAGGGCAAGTCCGTCAGCCAGAACATTCTGACTGACTGGATGGACCCTGACGGCGATGACCTCGTCCTGCTGGATGCGAAGTCGGACAACGACCAGGACCAGGTGAAGGTTCGCCGCGATGGCCTCCTGACGTACCAGGATTCGGGTGCAGCGCCGGGCAAGAAGAACGTCACCATCACCGTGTGGGACGGCCGGGCCACCACCACCGGCCGCATCGTGGTCAACGTGCAGCCACCGGGTGCCCTGGCGCCTGTAGTCAATGCGGACCACGTCACGGCTGTGGTTGGCCAGGACCTGGTGATCGCGCCGTTGAAAAACGATGTGGACCCCAACGGTGGCGCACTTCGTGTGGCCCACGTTGAGGCCGCCGGCCCGGCTGAGCTGGGCCCGGTGACGGACGGCGGCACCTTTACCTTCCGGAGCACCACGCCTGGCCCGATCTACCTGACGTACATTGCCAGCAACGGCCCCCAGAGCAGCCAGGGACTGATCCGCGTGGACGTGGAGTCCGGTAAGGATCCCGGCGCGCCGGTTGCCGTTCATGACGTTGCCCTGCTCCCTGTGGGTGGAAGCGTCCTGGTTGATCCGCTGGCCAACGATTCCGATCCTTCCGGTGGCGTGCTGGTCCTCCAGTCCGTCACCGTGCCCGACGGCTCGTCGGCATCCGTCAGCGTGATCGACCACAGCGTCCTTCGCGTCACGGATGTCCTCGGTGCCAAAGAACCGTTCGTTTTCAGCTACACCATGTCCAACGGCCGTGCCTCGGCCACCGGGACAGTGGGTGTGGTCCCGGTGCCGGCTCCCGCCGTCGTCGAGGCTCCCCAGCCAAAACCTGACGAAGTCAACGTGCGCGTTAACGACGTCGTCACCATCCCGGTCTTGGACAATGACACCCACCCGCAGGGTGAGGAACTGTCCGTGGATCCGGTACTGGCGCAGAGCATTCCGGAGGAGGACGGTAAAGCGTTCATTTCCGAGAAGACCCTTCGCTTTATCGCCGGCCCCACTCCAAAAACCGTGCGCGCCATCTACAACGCCGTGGATCCGCAAGGGCAGAAGAGCGCCGCCGCGGTGACCATCCACATCCTTCCGCTGGAGGGCACGCAGAACTCGCGCCCGCAGCCGCAGAACCTCACGGCACGCGTGGTAGCGGGCGGCAGCGTCCGCATTCCGGTCCCGCTGGACGGCATCGACCCAGATGGCGACTCGGTGCAGCTCACCGGCATCGACAGCACTCCCACTATGGGAACCGCGACGGCGGGAAGCAGCTTCATCGATTTCGTCGCCGCCGGTGACGGTGCGGGTACGGATACGTTCAGGTACAAGGTGATCGACCGCCAAGGCGCGGTGAACACGGGAACCGTGACGGTTGGCGTTGCGCCACGTGGCGAAGACAACCAGAAACCCGCACCCGTGGATGACGAGGTCAAGGTTCGTCCCGGGCGCCAGATCGCCATCGACGCGACGGCCAATGACACCGACCCCGACGGCGACCTCATCCGTATCCTGACGGACAGCATTGAAGCCGACGCCGAACTTGACGCCAAGGTCAGCCAGACCAGTGGCCGGATCCTGGTAACAGCTCCGGCAGCGGAGGGCACCGTCAACGTCCGCTACTCAGTGGCCGATGACCGCGATGCGGTGGGCCAAGCCAGTATTCGTGTGGTGGTCCAGAATGACCTGCCGTTGCAGGCACCGATTGCCCGCGACGACCGCGTGACCTCGGCCCAGACGCTCGGCAAGACAGCTGTGGACGTTCCTGTCCTGAAGAACGATGAGGACCCGGACGGCGTGGGGGAGAACCTCAAGGTCGCAACAGGCTTGGACACAGCACGCCCCGGACCCGAAGGCAACGTCATTGTTGACCTGACCGAGCAGCCGCAACTGGTGCCCTACACGGTGGAGGACGTGGATGGCCAGAAGTCCACAGCCATCATCTGGGTTCCCGGGATTGGCCAGCAGGTGCCCACGCTCGCTAAGGACGAGGTGGTGGAACTTGTCTCAGGTCAGTCCGTCACGGTGAACCTCGCGGAGTGGGTGAAGGTCCGCGAAGGAAAGTCGCCGCGCCTGACCCAAACCGACCGCATCAAGCTCATCGGAGCCGACGGCAGCGATCCCATAGCCAACGGTGGTACCGCGCTGAAGTACACCGCCGGCGCCGAGTACGTAGGCCCAGGTTCCATCAGCTTCGAAGTTACCGATGGGACAGGCCCGGACGACCCCAATGGTTTGAAATCGACGCTCAGCATCCGAACCAAGGTGCTGCCCGACCCCAACAAGAACAATCCGCCGGTGCTGCTCGGCAGTGACGTGGAAGTTCCCAAGGGAGACTCTGCCAGCCTGGACCTGGAGAAGCTGACGTCGGATCCGGACTCGGATGACGTGCAGAACATGAACTACGAGCTGGTGGGCGACGCCCAGGGCGGCTTCAAGGTGAACGTGGATGGCAAGACGCTCAAGGTCTCCGCGGACGATTCCGTGCAGATCGGGCAGACAGGCACCGTCCAAGTGAAGGCAAAGGACCGCCGCGGGCTCGAAGCCGTGGCCACCTACAAGCTGTCCTTATCGGCGTCCAACAGGCCCAAACCCGTGGCCAACGACGACGCTGAGCCGGATGCCCAATCCGGAAAGCCAGTGACCGTCAACGTGTTGGCAAATGACTCCAATCCGTTCCCGGATACTGCGCTGAAGATCGTCTCGGCCGTCACCGAAACGGGCCAGGGAACGGCTGACGTCGGGGGAGACAGTGTCACTGTCACCCCTGCAGGCGACTTCACCGGCACCATGGTGGTGGCCTACACGGTGCAGGATAAGACCGGCGAGATTTCCCGTTACGCCACTGCCCGCATCCGGTTGACCGTCAAGGACAAGCCGGCCGCGCCCACCACGCCCTTGGCTCAAAGCGTGGGGGACCAGACCGCGCTCCTGACGTGGAACGCGCCGCCTGATCGTGGCTCACCCATCACCAAGTACACGGTGTACGGGGAAAACGGCTTCACGCAGAACTGCCCCGCGAACACGTGTACGTTGACCGGGCTGACCAACAACGTGAAGTACCACTTCGCCGTCACCGCCACGAATGCGATTGATGAATCCGAACGCTCTCCGGTATCCGCCGAGGTCCGTCCGGACGTTAAGCCGGACACCCCGGTGGCACCGACGCTGAAGTTCGGCGACAAGCAACTCTCCGTGGCGTGGGTTCCTCCTGCGAGCAAGGGTTCGCCCATCAAGTCCTACGATCTCGAGATCTCGCCTGCTCCTGCCGGCCAGAATCCGCAGATCCAGAACCTCACAGGCAACAGTCACGTGTGGACCGGTCTGACCAATGGGGTGGCCTACAAGGTACGCGTCCTGGCTAGAAATGACGCCAAGGAGCCCTCGGAATGGAGTACGTACTCCGCAGCCGAGGTTCCTGCCGGCGTGCCGGCAACTCCTGCGGCTCCGTCGGTGGTAGGTGCAGGATCTGTAGATTCACGAAGCCAACTGCAGGTCAGCTGGGCAGCGCCGAATAACAATGGTGATGCCGTGTCTACTTACACCCTGACGACTTACCGAGGTGGCGCCGTGGTAGCGTCGCAACCCGTGGCTGCGACGTCACAAAATGTGACGGTAGACAACTCCGAAGCTGACTACTCGTTCACGGTGTCGGCTACAAACAAAGCCGGCGTCAGTGGTGTCAGCCAACAGTCTGCGCCTATCCGTGCTGCTGGTAAGCCCGGAATGGTGGGTGCTCCATCGGCTGCCTTGGTTGAGACCAACGGTGATGGTGGCAAGATTCAAGTCACCTTCAATCCCTTGACAGCTGGGGAGCGAAACGGAGCAAACGTCAACGAGATCAGCTACCGGTACGCGCTGACTTCCGGTGGCGGCAGCGGCTCGATTCCTTCCGGCGGTGCTGTTGTGGCGGCCGCTAATGGCACCGACACAGCCGTTGTTGTGTGGGCAGTATCCTCACGAAACCCAACAGCCGGGGACCGAAGCCCGGCATCAAATACTGTCAATCCTTATGGGCTTGCAGCTGCGCCGGTGGTGACCGGTAGCAAGAGCAGCGGCGTCGGCGACAAGACGGTGTCCTGGACCTGGAACGCCCCCAGCGGTAACGGCCGCCCGGTGACGGGGTACCAGTACAGCCTTGATGGCGGAGGATGGACAAACACGGATCAGAGGTCGCTCTCAAGAAGCGTGGGTTACAGCCAGACCGTTACGCTTCAGGTCCGTGCGATCAGCGGCGGCCAAGCTGGCCGGGTGGGCAGTGATACATCCCGCAGTGGAGCCGAACCGCCTCCACCGCCACCGCCTAACCCGCCGGCGCCCTCGCAGATCCAGGCCCACAACAGCACCTGCCCGGGAAAGCCCGGCCAACCGGACTCGTACAACCCCAGCGGTCCGACCTGTGGTGTCGGCTGGGTAGAGCGGTCCTGGGGCTGGATTGAGGTCACGTGCAGGCAGGACATCTACAGAAACGGCACTCCCTGGTACAAGCTCAACGGCTCGCCGAAGAGCGGCTGGTTCGTGAAGTCAACCACCGTGGACGTCCGCAATGGTGTGCCGCCACCCTGCTGACTCCTGGCCGGCCGGCCAGCCGAACAGCCGAAGCAACAACTACAACCCAACACCTCCATACCCAAGGAACAGGATCTACCGATGACCATGACAAACGAGCAGGCCGCCTGGTTTGCAGAGACGTTCGAGAAGCTCGTTGCCAACGTGGGCAAGGCCGTGTTGGGCAAGGAACACGTCATCCGGCTGACCTTCACCGCCATGATGGCCGAAGGCCACGTGTTGTTTGAAGACGCACCGGGCACGGGTAAGACTTCACTGGCGCGTGCCTTGGCCGCGACGGTCCAGGGTTCGCACAACCGCATCCAGTTCACGCCTGACCTTCTGCCCTCTGACGTGACGGGTGTGACCATTTACGATCAGAAGACCCAGAAGTTCGAGTTCCATAAGGGTCCGGTGTTCAACAACATCGTCCTGGCTGACGAAATCAACCGTGCTTCCCCCAAGACGCAGTCCGCATTGCTGGAGGTCATGGAGGAATCCCGGGTCACCGTGGATGGCACCACCTACGAGGCTGGCCGCCCGTTCATGGTTCTGGCTACCCAGAACCCCATCGAGCAGGCGGGTACCTACCGTCTGCCCGAGGCCCAGCTCGACCGCTTCCTCATTAAGACCTCCATCGGCTACCCGGATCACGCTTCCACGGTTCGGCTGCTGGGCGGGGCCAACCTGAAGGATCGTTCGAAGGACCTCACGCCGTTGATCACCACCCAGGCTGTGGCTGATATGGCGGACCTGGCAGCCACAACCCACGTGGATACCGCTGTGCTGGAGTACATTTCGCGTCTCTGCGAAGAAACCCGTAATGCCGGCGAAACCCGTCTTGGTGTTTCGGTCCGTGGGGCATTGGCCATGGTTCGTGCCGCCAAGGTGTGGGCAGCCAGCCAGGGCCGCAACTTTGTGCTGCCGGATGACATCAAGGAACTCGCTCCCGTGGTGTGGACCCACCGTTTGGTGATGGACCCGGAAGCTGAATTCTCCGGGGCAACGCCCGAAGTGGTCCTTAACCGCGTCCTCGCCGACGTCGCCGCCCCGCAGCAACGCGCCAGCGCATAAACCCGGTACCGGGCATCAACCCGGTACCATGCGTTTCTCCACCGCACCCTAGCTCAAACAAAGGCACCCACATGTCCTCCAGCACACCCCTGAACAGGGCTGCTGATTCGTTCAAGCGCACCGCATCTGCACTTGGCGATAAGTTGCGCTCCCTGCGCGGCACTGGCAACGAACCGGGCAAGCGCCCCGGCAAGCCAGGTAAACGCGGCACCACCAGCAAGCTCCACCCCGCAGCCGTCTGGTCGGAAGCTGCCGGAACCGCGGGCGATTTCCTCTCGCCGGCGTGGGACAGGATCCGTGCTGTGTGGCTGAAGTTCGTCTGGCCTGTCCTGGCTGTGGTGAGCCTGCTGGGCTGGGTTGTGTTGGCTGCCTCAATCGCGCTCTGGTGGGCAGGGCAGGCGTGGGGGTGGCAGGAAGCCAAGTCCGCCGCGATGGTGGCATTCCTGTTGTTCCTCCTGGCCATCGGTTTCATTGTGGGCCGATCGGCGTATGGCGTGGTCCTGGACCTTGCCCGCACCCGCGTGGCAGTGGGGGATGACGCTGTGGGCAGTATTGCGGTATCCAACGTTTCCACCAGGCCGTTGTTGCCTGCGGCGCTGGAGCTCCCGGTGGGTTCAAATACTGCCGTTTTCCATTTGCCACGGATGAAGCCCGCCCAGGTTCATGAGGATCTTTTCACGATTCCCACGGCCCGCCGTGCAGTGATTGTGGTGGGTCCGGTCCGTTCTGTGCGCGCTGACCCCCTTCACTTGCTGCGCCGTCGCGTCATGTGGACTGAGCCGGTGGACCTGTTCGTGCACCCTCGCACGGTCTCCCTGGGCAGCTCGGCAGCAGGGTTTATCCGTGACCTTGAGGGCATGCCCACCACGGAACTGTCCAGTGCGGATGTTTCTTTCCATGCTTTGCGCGACTATGTCCCTGGTGACGATCGGCGCCACATCCACTGGAAGACCACAGCCCGGACCAATAAGCTCATGGTCCGCCAGTTCGAGGAAACCCGGCGCGCGCACCTTGCCATTTCTTTGTCCATCAACACCGATGAGTATGATTCCGAGGCGGAGTTCGAAATGGCCATCTCCGTGGCGGCATCCATCGGACGCCAAGCGATCAGTGAACAACGTGACCTGGACGTCCTAACCCAGAAGGGGCCGCTCCGCTGCGAGACGGGCCGTAACATGCTGGACGACATGACCCGGGTTGTCGGGGCACCCATGCGGAAGACCGCCGTCGACCTCGCGCGGAACCTGTCTGACGCCGTCCCGAATGCCTCAGTGGTGTTCTTTGTGGTAGGCAGCCACGTGACGGCAACCCAGCTGCGCACCTGCGCTGCCTCCGTTCCTCCCGGCGTGCGGAGCCTGGCGGTGCGGGTTCAACCCGGCGCGGCGCCGTCGAGGGCTAATATCGCGGACCTGACGGTCCTGACGGTGGGCGACCTGGACGACTTGGCAATTGTTCTTCGAAAGGCGGCAGCATGAGCACCGCGCCCAATCTCCGTCCCCGCGCGAAGGAAGCGAAGGGCTCCCGCGCCGCCCAGGGTTCGCGGTCCGCGGCGCGCGCCACGGGCGCATCCATCTTCAGCGACGGCAGGCCTCTGTGGCATTTTGCCATTGACTGCGGGGCGCTGCTGGTGCTGCTGCTCCTTGGCGTGCTCGGTTTCGCTTTGAGCTTTGGGGGAGACCCCCATTACCTCATCGCAGGCCTGGGCGGCGTGCTGCTGGGGTTGGGTATCGCCGTCCTCAACGCGCACCTTCGTTTGGGGCTGCTGATCACCACAGCGGTGGCGTTCGGTGCGTACATGGTTTTCGGGTCGGCCCTGGCAGTGCCGGACTCGGCAGTTTTCGGATTCCTTCCCAGCCTCGACTCGTTGCGCACGCTCCTGCTGGGCGTTGTCTTCGCTTGGAAGGACATGCTGACTGTTGGCGTGCCTGTGGGGACCGCGAACGGCATGCTCATTGTGCCGTTCCTGAGTTCCTTGGTCACTGCGCTGGCTGCCGGTCTGCTCACATGGCGTCTGAAGAGCCCCTACTGGCCGTTGCTTCCCGTGCTGGTTCTCTTTGTTACGGGCATTGCTTTCAGTACCAGTGCGGGTTTCCTCAACGTGGAGCGTGGCGTCTCCCTGACTATTGTGTCCATTGTGTGGGCGACGTTCCGCCGCGATGTACTCCGCCGGAACAGCACCAAAGCGGTTTCGGCCAACAGGCCAAATTCCGACGCCGCTACGGCCCGCCGCGGTCAGCTCCGCCGGCTGGGGACTGCTGCAGCAGTGATCGCCGTTGCGGTGGGTGTTACTGCAATCGCCTCGCCGTTGGTCACAGCCAGTGATGACCGCAAGGTCCTCCGCAACACGATCGTCCCGCCTTTCGATCCCCGGGATTACATCACCCCCTTGGCGAGCTTCCGCAGCTTCGTCAAGGATGAGAAGGACAAGACGCTGTTCACGGTCAAGGGGCTGCCCAAAGACGCCCGCGTCCGGCTGGCGGCGCTGGACGCCTTCAACGGCCTGAACTACACCATGGACCCCAACAGTTCCGGCAACTTCAGCAAGGTAGGCGACGCCCGTTCGCTGAATACGCTGGCCGACTCCGGGAGCCCGGTGCAGGGCACCAACTACACGCTGGACATCACTGTGGAGGACTACCAGGGCTACTTTGTTCCGGGTGGACGGCACACCACGGGGATGAGTTTTGCAGACACGTCCGGCGCAGCATCAGGGCTGTATTTCAACGCCGGCACCGATACCGCCGTGACCACCAAAGGCTTGGCAAGGGGCGATAACTACACTGTTCAGGTCTCGGACCCCGGGACGCTGGAGCACGGACAGCTCACGCAGTACGACTTTGCGAAGCTCACGCTGCCCGAGGCGGAGGAAGTTCCGCCGATTGTGGCGTCGCAGGCGAACCAGCTTTCGGAAGACGCACCGACGGCCATTGACCGTGTCCGGCAGATTGAGGCGCACTTCCAGAAGAGTGGTGCGTTCAGCAACGGGCTGGTAGCCGAGGGACAGCTCCCAAGCCTCCCCGGTCACAGCGCTGCACGCGTCCGCAACATGCTCTCGGCCAAGCAAATGCTGGGCGACGACGAACAGTACGCCGTATCCATGTCCCTCATGCTCCGTCACCTTGGCATACCGTCCCGTGTGGTGATGGGGTTCTACCCGGACCCCAAGAGCCCCGAGAACGGCGCTGGAGACATCAAGATCACGGGTAAGGATGTCCACGCCTGGGTGGAAGTGGCGTTCGACCGCGTGGGCTGGGTGACGTTCGATCCCACGCCGCCCAAGGACAACGTGCCCATCCCGCCGGACCCTGAGAACAAGTCCAAACCCAAGCCGCAGGTGCTGCAGCCGCCGCCCCCGCCGCAGGAGCCCGCGGACCTGCCGCCGGATTCCACACCGGATGCCCTGGACGCTGACGAGAAGAAGAACAACCCCTGGCTTTTCTGGGGTCCGCTGCTGGCGGCCATCGGCATGGCACTGATTCCGCTGGGGATCCTCGCCTTGCCGTTGTTGCTCATCCTTCTGTTGAAATCACGACGCCGGAAGGCGCGTTTCCGTGATGGCCACCCCGCGCAGCGGGTTGGCGCCGGCTGGAATGAAGTGCTGAGCCTGGTCACCGATATGGGTGCTTCGATCGACACCAAGTCCACCAGGCGCGAATCGGCCACAGTCATCGCTGACGCGTTCCCCACCACCGGAACTACCACCACCCTGCTTGCCCACCGTGCGGACGCCGCTGTGTTCGGTGCGGGCCAGCCCAGTGAGAAGGAGGTCGAGGAGTACTGGGAGATCGTTGATACGTCGCTGACCGACATCACCGGAAGCGTTGGTTTCTGGAAACGGCAGCAGGCACGATTCTCGCCGCGCTCGTTGCTGTCCGATGGCCGCGCTGCCCTTCGTCGCCGTCAACAGGGCACCTCCGATCCTGCGAAGCGCGGCTTCACCTTGCCGTTCAAGAAGGACACCACCGATGAGCAATGAGACAGAACTTTGCCCGGCCTGCCGGCACGGGGTACGCCCGGGTGCGACGTTCTGCACGCAGTGCGGTTCACCCCTGAGTAACCGTGGTGCCCGCAAGGAAGGCAATATCAACCATGCCCAAAAGGCGGCGTTGGAGTTCGCCAACCGGCACGGGTTCTCCGATCCCGGTAGTATCTCGGTAGTGTCGGCGCCGGAGTCGCCGATGCCGCACGGAACAAAAACCATGCCGGATGGTATGCCGGGGCCAGGGGGAGGGACCACAATGACCACCAAGCTCGAGTTGGCGCCCGCCACTACAGGGAAACGCCTGGGCGCAGCCGTGTTGGACTGGCTGGGTCCCTTTGCCGTGCTTGCCACCACGTTCGCTATTGGTATTGCCGGCATCACGCAGACCCGCAGGAACGGCTTCATTGTCTATGACACGGGCCTGCTGGTTCTGCTGGGCAGCATCGGCTTGGGCGTGACCGTGGTGTATACCTTTGTCATTCTTGGTCTTGAGGCGAAGTCCGGAAACACCATCGGTAACCAGCTCATGGGCATCCGCAGCGCGGACTCTGATGGCTACGCGCCGGGCGCCGGGGTTGTTTTTGTCCGGGGGATTCTCACTGGCGGCCTTCTGCTGCTGGGTTCCATTGTTGCCGTCATCTTGTCCGCGCTCGGACTGATCGGGCTGGTCCTGTGGATCGCCCTGCCGTTGATGTTCCTGGGTGTTGTGTGGGCTGTCCTTGTGGTCATCTCCAACGCCTGGGACAAAAACGGCAAACTGCGCGGCTGGCAGGACAAAGCGGCAAAGTCCTTGGTGTTTGACGTCAAGCAGGGTCGTAACCCGGTGACCACCGGAGGCATCCAGGGCCCGTATAGTTTCGCCCCCATGGATCTCCCACCGGTTCAACCCGTAGCTTCGCCGGTACCGTCGGGCCCCGTGCCGGGTTCCCGTCAAGGTGCCACCGCACAGGCTGTCCCCGGCCAGGCTGCTCCCGCCCGGATCTCGCCTGCGCTGGCAGCGCCCACCCAGACTTCGCCAGCGCAAGCAACTCCCGCCCCTGCGACACCGGTGGCCCCTGCCGTGCAACCTTCGCATGATCCGAACCAATGGCGTCCGCCGTCGGCGCCTTTCGCGCCGGCATCGCGCACCACCATGGCGCCGCAATCCCCGGCTTCTTCCGTGCCGGCCGCGGCGCCAGCGGCGGTTCCTTCCGCGCAGGCCCCGGCAGCACCGCCGGCCGTAACAATCCCGCCTCACGACACTCCCGCGGCCACCGCCCACCCGGACGACGACCTGGAGCGCACCCAGATGCGCCCGGGTGCTGCCCGTGCCCAAGCCGTCCTGCGGATCCGGGTCGACGACGGCCAGGACATCCAGCTGGGCGGGTCAGTTCTCCTCGGCCGCAATCCGGCACCGCAGCCCGGGGAGTCCGTGGAGCAACTGCTGCCTGTGACAGATCCGGGCCGGTCCATTTCCAAAACGCATCTGCATCTGCGCGTTGATGGCGACGGAGTCTGGGTCACGGACCGCAATTCCACCAACGGCAGCGCCGTCACCACGCCGGACGGTTTGCAGACCAGGCTCAACCCGGGCGAAGCAAGCTTTGTCCGTCCCGGTTCCACCGTTCACTTTGGGGACCGTTCCTTCCACCTAGGACAAGCATGAATTCACAGCCGGCCACTCCCGCCAACGCCGAAGCGGGTCCCGCTGCAAGCGGAACGGCTTTTCGACTCAGCTATGGGTACGGTACGGACCGCGGTCTTCGGCGCGAACTGAACGAGGACTCGTTCATCGCCTCTGACCCGGTCTTTGCTGTTGCCGACGGCATGGGCGGGCACGAAGCGGGGGAGATTGCCAGCGGCATGTGCGTGCGGGCCTTGGGCAGCGCTCCCGAATTGGCCACCGGCGTGCGCACTGCAACAGCAGCTGACCTTCAGTCCTGCCTGTTGAAGGCCGATGCCGCGATCCGCGACGCGACGGGCGCCCGTGCCGGGACCACGCTGTCCGGGGTAGTGGTGGTGGAACAGATGGGCCTGCCTTACTGGCTGGTGATGAACATCGGCGATTCCAGGACGTACCGCCTCAGCCAAGGCGAGTTCGCACAGGTCAGCGTTGACCATTCCGAAGTCCAGGAACTGGTGGATTCCGGAGACATCACTGCCGAGCAGGCAACAGTCCACCCCCGCCGTCACGTGGTGACCCGTGCCTTGGGCACCGGCGATGAGACTGAGGCTGACTTTTGGTTGCTTCCCATTCAGGAAGGCGACCGGATCATGATCTGCTCGGATGGTCTCAACGGTGAACTGGGGGATGACCACATGTTCCGCATCCTCAGCACCGTCGCCCATCCGCAGGACGCCGTGGACGCACTGATCCAAGCTGCTTTGCGGAGCGGTGGCAGGGACAACGTCACCGTCATTGTGGTGGACGCCAAAAACGTCTTGAACGATGCCGGCATCGCTATCACAGCGCCCCGCCCCGAGGTTCCGTCCGAGGTTGAAGAAGACACCCTTCCCCGGGCCTGGGTCAATGGCACGGATGAGGCCGTCGGGGCTAATCAGGAGGAAGGCGTTGATGGCAAGCAGTAACCCCCTTTTACTAACCCGCTACCAGCAGGGTGAGTGGTTTGGCGTTGTGCGGAACGGAACCGTGGTGCTTCTTGGCCCCGACACACCGCACGCACTGATCGACACCGTATGGGAGTTGCTGGCATCGGCACCGGAGGCCCACGAAGTCCTCCATGAGGTGACGGAGGCCTTTGGTGTTTCCCTCAGCCGTATTCCACCGTTCGGGATCATTGATTCCAAAGACGCGCTCCGTGTGTTCCTCCGGGGAGACCTTGAACTGGTGGTGCAGTTGGGCGGAGGCGTGCAGTTGGGTGGTGGCGAGGAACGCCTGACGGGCCGTGACGTCACCACGTGGACCGAACGCCGGCTCGTGGATGCCACGGCCTACAGCGTCCGGATCGGGAATGGCACTGCTGTGTCTGCAGGAATTCCGACGGCGGGAGGGAGCCTCCCGCTGAACGCCTCGCCGCTGAAAGCCGCGCCAGTGAACAGTCTCCCTGTGGGAGAAGGCGTGGTCCTCCTTGCAGCGCTCGACGCCGCGGCAGGATCGGCCGGGCCCGCGGCTAGTGAGCCCGAGGTCAAGCCGGCAATGGTGTCCGATGAGACCATGATCGGTTACACGGAGGCGGACCTTGGCCTGACCATCGCACCCGGCCACATGATCAGTTCCGTGGGTTCTTCCACATCTGAGGAGGATGCTGCTGCCGAGGAGTCGTCGGCCTCCGAGGTGCCTGTGAAAACTGCGGTGCCTGCAGAACCGCGCGCATCCCAAGAAGCCGCAGTGGCTGAGGAACCAAGCGTGCCGGAAGAACCCGTACTGCCTGGCGAACCCGTGCGGCCTGAAGAAGCTGCACTTACTGAAGAAGCCGCACCCCCTGCAGACCAGGTTGCGGACCAGGCTGAGGAGCAGGAGTCAGCTTCTGCGGCGGACTTGGATACATCCGGTGTGCCTGGCCATACGAGCACCACCGATCTCTTGGTTCCGTCACTGGAGAACACCACGAACTATGACCATTTATGGGACAAAACGGTGATGCGGAACATCGAGGATGCCGCTGTTCGAACGGACAATGAGTCCGAAGACCACGGTTCACCGGCTGCCACGGCACCGGAAGCCTCAACGCCGCTGGACCTGAAATCCTCAACCGAAGCGACAGGCGAGGACCACCCGCCAGGAGGGGGCGGCGTCGGATCCGTTCCCCTCGCGCCTGCTTCCGCCCCGCAGGTTGACGACGAGAGTGTGTCCTCAGCAGGGACCACTACCGGACTGATTGACTCGGTCCCATGGCTGCGCAGCGGCCCTTCCACCTCCGGATCCAGTGAGCAGCAGGCTGCTCAGCCGGGTTCCGTTGCCGAGCCCGCGCCCCAGGTACCAGCGCCCCAAATACCGGCGGCGTGGCTCTCGGCCCCCGACGATAGCCCAGCGGACGAGGACTCGGATCATGACGGCCAAACCATCATGAAGAGCAGCCTTCCCTCTGCGAGCGAACAGGGACCCATGGCTGCTCCGGGTGGCGCTGATGCGCCTGCCGTCGTAGGGCCGAGCGTCCTGGCGCGCATGTGCTCCCAAGGTCACGCCAACCCGCCCACCTATCCGCAGTGCTCGGTATGCGGGGTTCCCGTGACAGGAGACGCCGTCCATGTACCGCGTCCACGACTGGGCCGGATGCGGGTTTCCACTGGTGAGCTGGTGGATTTGGACCAGTCGCTCATCATCGGCCGGCAACCGTCGGTCTCCCGCGTTCAAGGCGGCACCATGCCGCGCCTGGTCCAAGTGGACAGCCCCGGAGGAGATATTTCCCGCTCCCACGTGGAGGTCCGGCTGGAGGGTTGGCACGTCATGCTGTGCGACCTGAAAGCGACCAACGGAACCGTGCTTATCCGGGAGGGCCAGGCACCGCGCCGGCTTGCCCAAAACGAAATGGCAATCCTGCTGGACGGCGATATCGCCGAGTTGGGTGACAACATTTCACTGCGTTTCGAGGAGATTCTTTGAGTTCCAAGAGGCCCCCTGCGCCGCCTCCACCCATTCCGGGTTTCAAGTACATCAGCCTGCTGGGCTCTGGTGGCTTCTCGGATGTTTATCTTTATGAGCAGGACCGCCCGCGCCGAAAAGTAGCGGTCAAGGTGCTGTTGTCCGATCTGAAGACCGAAGGGGCACGCCGCCGTTTCGAGTCCGAAGCGAACCTCATGGCGCAGTTGTCGTCGCACCCTTACATCGTGACGATCTTCGAAGCCGAGATCACTGAAAACGGGCACTCGTACTTGGCCATGGAGTATTGCTCCAGGCCGAGCCTTGACGTCCGCTATCGTCGTCAGCGATTCAGCGTGGACGAAGTCCTGGCCGTCGGCATCCAGGTGGCCTCCGCCGTCGAGACAGCCCACCGGGCAGGCATTGTTCATCGGGACATTAAGCCGGCCAACATCCTGGTGACCGATTACAACCGGCCTGCCCTGACCGACTTCGGCATCTCTGGCACCATCGGCGCCGACACTGAAGACGACGCCGGAATGTCCATACCGTGGTCCCCGCCGGAGCAGTTCCGCGGTGGTGCCGTGGATGGCGTTCCCGTGGATGTTTGGGCGCTGGGCGCTACGTTGTACACGCTCCTGGCGGGTCGCTCGCCATTTGTCCTTCCGGGACAGGACAACTCCCAGCGGGAATTGATCTCCCGCATCACCAATTCTCCGCTGCCCAGGCTGGGACGTGCCGACGTTCCCGAGTCCCTGGAGCTGGTGCTGGCCACATCCATGGCCAAGTCACCGGAATCGCGCTATTCGTCAGCGCACGCTTTCGCGCTGGCACTTCAGCGGATCCAAGCGGAACTGAACCTGTCCGTGACGCCCTTTGAGGTTCTTGAAGAACCCGGGCACGGTGACGATCAGCATCCGGATGACAACTTTGAGGAAACCCGGGTCCGGAGCATCGCTTCGATCGATCCCGACGCTTCGGGAACGGCCACCACAGGGTCGGCACCCACTTTCCCTGCGCGAACTTTCCCGTCCACGGTTCCGGGCGGGACCCAGCACCCGACCCAGCGGCCGGCGCCGCCGTTTGCCCGGCCCGCCAGCGAACCCCAGCCCGTCACCCCCTCGCACTCCAGCGACCCCTCACAACATGTCCAGTCACAGGCCGGTCCGGCCGCCCCGCCCCGGTTCCATGCTCCGGCGGCGCCTGGATACACGCCGCCCGGAGCCTACGCAGCTCCGGCCGAGCCTGACACTGCTGAGTCCACGGTCCTGCGCGGCTGGAAGCCCTCGCAACCGCAGGACGATCTTGGGGCAACAGTCAGCCGATCGAGCGCAGGTGCCCCGCCGGTGGCCCAGGAGGACGCTCCACCGGCAGACCACAGCAAGCGCAACCTCTGGCTTGCAGCAGCAGGTGCTGCCGTACTGGTAGTCGCCATTGTGGTTGGCGTGGTCCTGGGTGCGCAGGCGCAGCCAAAGGTCGCACCCACGGAAACATCCAGCAAGCCGCCTGCCGATGCTTTGAGCGACGGCAGTGTTCCGGAAGTAGCGGGGTTGACGGCAGCACGGGACACCGCGGACCGGAACATCATCGTCTTCTCCTGGACCAACCCGCAGCCGATGCCCGGCGATACGTTCAAATGGCGCGTCAAATCTGCCAAGTCTGAAGGCGTCTACGAGAACACCGCAACCGGAAAAGCGTTCCTCTCCGGGTTTGACGAGCCACCCATCTGCGTGCAGGCCATCATTGTTCGCTCCGACGGTTCCGCGTCACCCGGCGGGCCGGACTCCATCGCCTGCCTGGACGAGTAGCCGGCACATGCGATCAAATTACCGCCGACCAAGGAGGCACAGATCATGGGGGATCTAGCAATAGATTTCTGTGGTGAATGGTACGAACCATCCGATGAGGACATCTTCGATATTGGACGCGAAGGCGACTTGGAAGTTGATGACAACCCGTACTTGCACCGACGCTTCCTGCAAATAGCCCGATACGACGGCATGTGGTGGCTCAGTAACGTGGGCAGCATGCTGTCCGCCACTGTGGCTGACGGTTCAGGCGGCATGCAGGCCTGGTTGGCGCCCGGCGCGCGGATCCCCTTGGTGTTCAGCCACACCAACGTGATTTTCACGGCCGGACCCACCACCTACGAGTTCGCGGTGCACTTGAAGACGCCGTCTTTCCGGCATGAAGCACGCGACGAGGACCAGGCGGGCGACACCACCATTGGGCCCGTGGTCTTCACCGATTCGCAAAAGGCGCTCATCGTTGCACTGGCCGAGCCCATGTTGCGGCGCGACGGCACCGGTTTCAGCGCCATTCCATCCTCTGCCGAGGCCGCGAAGCGACTGGGCTGGGCGCTGACACGCTTCAACCGGAAACTGGACAACGTCTGCGACAAACTTGACCGGGTAGGCGTAGTGGGTCTTCGCGGCGGGGTTGGAAAACTTGCCACCAACCGCCGGGCGCGCTTGGTGGAACACGCCGTGACCTCGCACCTTGTGACCCCGGCTGACCTGCATCTTCTTGAGAAAATGAGTGGAGTCGACGAAGGATGAAGTTCCGCCTGACCTTGCGGCGTGACCCTGCGGAAGCAAAGGACCTCGCCGTAACGGTGGATGGTCGTGCCACCGTGGCTGACATTGCTACTGAATTGTGGGCCGCCGACCCCGCACGAAAGGGGACCGAACCGCCGTCGAACCTGTCCATCAGCGTGGACGAGGCTTTCGTCGGCGGCGGGCTCTCCGGGCACGTGCTGCGGCCTACGGACAACCTGCTGGAGTCCGGGTTGCGGCCCGGGTCCAAGGTCTCCCTCGCGCAGGTCAGCGAGCAGTTCGCGTCCAACGGCCACGCGAACGGCAATAGCCGGGGACCGGCAGCGGCGACGTTGCGCGTGATGTCAGGGCCCGACGTCGGACGGGAATTTTCGCTGCCTTTCGGCACCAGCTACATCGGCCGGGACCGGGACGCCGACATCCGGTTGTCGGACCCGCTGACCTCCAAGCGCCATGCCCGCATCACGGTGGGCGAAACCGTGGAAATCGTGGATACGAACTCCGCCAACGGACTCCTCATGGACGGGCTGCCGGTGACCCGCGCGACGCTTGAGTCCTCGGACACTGTCACGTTGGGCGACACATCCGTGGGCGTCGTTGCCCTGTCACGGAATCATGGTGGTGGTCCGTCGTCGCCTCTGGTGGATTTCAACCGATCGCCGCGGGTACTGCCCAGGTTCGAGTCGCCCAAGCGGGTACCGCCTGCCGGCCCCAAGCGCCCGGAACACCAGCCTTTCCCGTACATCATGCTGGTGGCACCGCTGCTGATGGGTGGCGTGCTCTTCGCCGTCACCCAGAACCTGCTGTCCGTGCTGTTCATGGCCATGATGCCGTTGTTCATCGTGGGGCACTATGTGGACCACAAGATGCAGAGCAAGCGGCAGGCCAAGGAAGGCCACAAACAGTTCAAAGCCGCCATGCTTGCCTTCCGCGAGGACATTGACAAGCAGCAGAACATTGAGCGTGCTGTCCGGCTCCAGGAAGCGCCGTCCGTGAGCGATACGGTGGACGCCATCTACAAACTCGGACCCCTGCTCTGGACCCACAGGCCCGAGCACCAGCACTTCCTGGGCGTCCGCTTCGGGCTGGGTTCGGCACCGTCGCGCATCCAGTTCGATGAACCAAGCGCCAACGAAACCGAACCGCAGTACATGCGGGAAATCCAGGAGTGCCTGACGCAGGTCCGTGTCATTGAGGGCGTCCCAATCGTCTCGCAGCTGCGTACCTCGGGCTCCTTTGGCGTCGCCGGGGACCGCAGCGTGGTGGATGACGTAGCCCGCGGCATGGTGCTTCAGCTGGTGGGGCTCCACTCGCCGGCCGAAGTTGTCCTCACATCACTGACCTCGGCACGTTCGCGTGAGCGCTGGGACTGGTTGCAGTGGCTCCCGCACGTTGGTTCGGGCCACAGCCCCATCTCCGGCGATCATCTGGCTGCCGGCCCCGGCGCCGGCGCCGCGTTGTTGTCCAAACTCGAAAGCCTCGTGGAAGAGCGCGAGTCCATGGCCAAGGAGCCTGGACCGCAACCCCGTCCTGGACTCAAGAATGAGCACGAGGAACTTCCGGGTCCGGTGGTCCCGGCCGTTCTGGTGATCGTTGAGGACGACACCCCGGTGGACCGCGGCCGGCTCACACGCTTGGTGGAACGTGGACCCGACTACGGGGTGCACATCATGTGGGTTGCCGCCAATGTGCAGTCCCTGCCCGCCGCGTGCCGTGACTTCCTCTCCGTTGACGGCGACCACGGCACCACCACCGGCCAGGTCCGCTTGGGCCGCCACACCTACCCGGTCAGCTGCGAAAGCCTTGATGCGGACCTCGCCACACAGTTGGCGCGCATGATGTCGCCTCTGGTGGATGTTGGAAACCCGCTCGACGACGACTCCGACCTCCCACGCGCCGTCTCCTACGCCACGTTGATCGGCAAAGAACTGATGGACAACCCACAGGCCGTGGCTGAGCGTTGGCAGGAAAACAACTCCGTCCACGCCACTGCCGTGCCCAACCGCAAGGACAACGGCAGCCTCCGCGCACTGGTTGGTTCCAAAGGTGTGGAGCCCTTCTACCTGGACCTCAAGAACGAGGGTCCGCACGCACTGGTGGGTGGAACCACGGGTGCCGGTAAGTCCGAGTTCCTGCAGTCCTGGGTGATGGGCATGGCCGCCGCCTACAGCCCGGACCGCGTCAGCTTCCTGTTCGTGGACTACAAAGGCGGTGCTGCCTTTGCCGACTGCCTGCACTTGCCGCACACCGTTGGTCTGGTGACTGACCTGTCCCCGCACCTGGTGCGCCGCGCGCTGACCTCGCTCCGCGCTGAGCTGCACTACCGTGAGCGGCTGCTGAACCGGAAGAAAGCCAAGGACCTTCTGGCGCTGCAACGGGAAGCCGATCCTGAGGCGCCCCCTTACCTCATCATCATCGTGGACGAATTCGCTGCCTTGGCTACGGAAGTTCCCGAGTTCGTTGATGGTGTGGTGGACGTGGCCGCCCGTGGCCGTTCCCTGGGCCTGCACCTGATCCTGGCCACGCAACGCCCGGCCGGCGTCATCAAAGACAACCTGCGTGCCAACACCAACCTTCGCGTCGCGCTGCGCATGGCTGACGAAGTGGACGCAACAGACATCCTGGGCGTTCCCACCGCGGCCTACTTCGATCCTTCCATTCCGGGCCGTGGCGCTGCGAAGACCGGTCCGGGACGCATCCAGGGCTTCCAGACCGGTTATGCCGGCGGATGGACCACCGAAAAGCCGCAGCGTCCCAGGATCGACATTGTGGAGATGGCGTTCGGTTCCGGACCCACGTGGGAACCGCCCTTGGTGTCACAGGTGGAAGAGGAACCTGCCGGTCCCAACGACATCGCGCGGATGACCGGGAACATCATCCGGGCAGCTGACGTCCTGTCTATTCAACCGCCGCGCAAGCCGTGGCTGAACGAGCTCGCCACCACCTACGACTTCTCCAAGCTTCCCAATCCCCGGACCGATGAACGCCTCCTGCTTGGAGTGGCGGATGACCCCGCGCACCAAGACCAGCCCACCGTGTTCTACGAGCCGGACAAAGATGGCAACATGGCCGTCTACGGCACGGGCGGATCAGGAAAGTCGGCGGCGTTGCGCAGCATTGCCATCGCAGCAGCAGTCACGCCGCGCGGAGGGCCCGTGCACGTCTACGGCGTGGACTGTGGTTCGTCAGGGCTCAAGATGCTTGATGGACTTCCCCATGTTGGTGAAATCATCAACGGCGACGATGTGGAGCGCGTTGGGCGACTGCTGCGTTGGCTCAAGGAAGTGGCGGATGATCGCGCAGCACGGTTTGCCGAGGTCCGGGCCTCCACCATCGTCGAATACCGGCAGCTGGCCGACCGGCCCGAAGAAAAGCGCATCTTCATCCTGGTGGACGGCATGTCTTCCTTCCGTGAGTCTTACGAGTACAGCAACTTGTCCGCACTATGGGACATCTTCCTGACGCTGGCAACAGACGGACGCCCCCTGGGCATCCACCTGGTAGTCAGCGGTGACCGCACCAACTCCGTACCGGCGTCGCTCCTGGCTTCCATCCAGAAGAGGCTGGTCCTGCGTCTTAGTTCCGAAGATGACTATATGACCCTTGATGTTCCCAAGGATGTCCTCAACGCAGCCTCACCTCCGGGACGTGGCTTGTTGGACGGGCTTGAAGTTCAGCTCGCTGTACTGGGCGGCAACTCGAACCTCGCGCTCCAAGCCCGCGAGGTGGCCAAGCTCAGCCAGGCGATGCTGCGCCAGGGCCTGGAGCAGGCGCCTCAGATCCAACGGCTCCCCGAGCTGGTGGATCTGGACATCCTGCCCAACGGAGCTCCGGACAATCCTGTTATTGGTGTCGACGACGAAACGCTGGGTTCGGCGGCCATCGCTGCCAAGGGATCCCTTCTGCTGGCCGGCCCTCCAGGTGCCGGACGTACGGTGGCGCTGGTCACCTTGGCCTACGCCCTGCGGCGCTCGAACCCGCGAACTGACCTCATCTACATTGGGTCCCGGCGCTCCGCCGTGGCGTCACTGAACATCTGGAGCAGGTCGCTGGTGGGTCCGGACGAAGTCTCGGATGTGGTGGATGACCTGATCGACAAAGCCGCGGACAACCCTGGCACCATGGCCATCTTCATCGAGGGCCTGACAGAGTTCACGGACACGTTGGCGGAATCTGGCGTGGGTCGCCTGGTGACCGCCGCGATCAAGGCTGACCAGTGGGTGGTCGGCGAGTCGGAAACGTCCACCTGGTCCCAGGCCTGGTCCCTGGCCCAGCCGTTCAAATCCGGGCGTCGCGGGCTCCTGCTCAACCCCGGGGACGTGGAAGGCGACACCCTCCTCAACACTTCCCTTGGCCGGATCAGTAAGGACTTCATCCCGGGCCGCGGCTACATTGTGGGTCGTGGAAAGGTACGCAAGCTCCAGATCGCCATGCCGCCGGAAAACCGTAGCTAGCCGGGTTGGGATCGAGGATGTCTGAGGGTTACGGCAAGATAGACCTGTGAGCACACCAGAGAATCCGGATCCGGTAGAGACCACAAGCCAGCAAGCCGCCGCGGCGATCGTCGCAGAGGAGGGGACTCCGCCATCGGAGACCCTGCGCGATGAGTACGAGGAATTAGCGGACCTCGTCCGTAAGTACCGTTACGCCTACTACCAGGAAGACGCGCCCACGGTTTCCGACGCCGAGTTCGATGAACTCTACCGCCGGTTGGAGGAACTGGAAGCACTTCATCCGGAGCTTGTCTCCAATGACTCGCCCACGCAGGAGGTTGGCGGCGAAGTGTCCTCTGCTTTCGCGGCAGTGGAGCACCTGCAGCGGATGTACAGCCTTGACGACGTCTTCTCCTTGGACGAGTTGGAGGCGTGGGTCCGGAAGGCCGAAGCTTCCGTTGCCAAGCTAGGCGACTCCGTCCCGCCCATCGCGTGGCTGACTGAGCTGAAGATCGATGGCCTTGCCGTAAATCTGCTGTACCGGGACGGCAAACTGGTCCGCGCCGCAACGCGCGGCGACGGCACCACAGGTGAGGACATCACCCACAACGTCCTGACCATCAAGGAGATCCCACGGCAGCTCAGTGGTTCGGGATACCCCTCGGAAGTGGAAATCCGTGGCGAGGTGTTTATCCCGTCCAAAGCGTTTGTGGCGTTCAATGAAACGCTGGTCGCGGCCGGTAAGGCACCGCTTGCGAACCCCCGTAACGCTGCCGCTGGTTCACTGCGCCAAAAGGACCCCGCGGAGACCGCCAAACGCCCCCTCAGCATGTTCGTCCACGGCATCGGAGCCCGCGAAGGGTTGGAGGCCAAGAGCCAATCCGACACCTACAAGCTCCTCGAGGAGTGGGGCCTCCCTGTCAGCCCGTACCTCAAGGTGCTGGATACGTTCGAGGACGTCCTGAAATACATTGCCGACTACGGTGAGCGCCGGCACAAGATCCTGCACGAGATCGATGGCATCGTGGTCAAGATTGACGACTTCGCCACCCAGCGGGCACTTGGTTACACCTCCCGGGTTCCCAGATGGGCTGCTGCCTACAAGTACCCGCCAGAAGAGGTCCACACCAAACTCCTGGACATTGCAGTCAATGTGGGCCGCACCGGGCGGGTAACTCCCTTTGGCCTGATGGAGCCGGTGAAAGTTGCCGGTTCCACAGTTGGCATGGCCACCTTGCACAATCAGGACGTGGTTAAGGCCAAGGGCGTCATGATCGGCGACATCGTGATTCTCCGCAAGGCAGGAGACGTCATTCCGGAGATCGTTGGACCCGTGCTGGCGCTGCGTGAGAAGCAGGATCCACCGGTGCGCGAATTTGTGATGCCCACCGAATGTCCGTCCTGTGGGACGCCGCTGGCGCCGTCGAAGGAAGGCGACGTGGATATCCGTTGCCCCAATGCCAAGTCCTGCCCCTCTCAGCTGCGGGAGCGGGTGTTCCACCTCGCGGGCCGTGGGGCGTTCGACATCGAAGCCCTTGGCTGGGAAGCAGCCATCGCCCTGACGCAACCGGCAGAACCGGAAACACCGCCCCTCACCAGTGAGGCAGGCCTTTTCAGCCTGACCCGCGAGGACCTGGCAGAGGTCAAAATCCGTAGGGAAAAGCGTTCCAAGGGTGTGGGAACGGGCGACTACGAGCTCGTCCCGTACTTCTACACCAAGGGAACGGCCAAGTCTCCGTCCAAACCAACGGCAACCACGGAGAAGCTGTTCGTGGAGCTGGAGAAGGCGAAGAAGCAGCCTCTGTGGCGCGTTCTGGTGGCGCTCTCCATCAGGCATGTTGGGCCCACGGCATCACGCGCCCTTGCCACCGCGTTTGGCAGCATGGACTCCATCCGCAACGCCACGGAAGAGCAAATGGCTCATGTTGATGGCGTAGGCCCCACCATTGCGGTGGCGCTCAAGGAATGGTTCGCCGTGGACTGGCACAACGAGATCGTGGACAGCTGGGCCGCTGCCGGGGTGCGGATGGAGGACGAACGCGACACCTCGATGCCGCGGACCCTTGAAGGGCTGACTGTGGTGGTCACCGGTACGCTGCCCAACTTCAGCCGCGACGAAGCCAAGGAAGCCATCATCATCCGTGGCGGCAAGGCCTCCGGATCTGTCTCCAAGAACACCAGCTATTTGGTGGCCGGTGAAAGCGCCGGCACCAAGCTGGACAAGGCGGAGCAACTCGGCGTCCCGGTGCTGGACGAGGACGGCTTCCGCGAGCTCCTGGCCAAGGGTCCGGCACAGGCGGAAACTGGATCGGAAGCAACCCCTGCGGATGAAGCATCAGCGGAAGCGGCTTCAGAATGACGGACGCCAAGGAGCTGCTTGCTGTGGCCAAACGTGCTGCGGCAGCCGGAGCTGCTGTGCTTGCGCAGCGGTCGGCCACTGGTACGGGTGGTGACGGTTTGGAGACCACTAACAAGGGTGAAGCCGGGGACTGGGTCACGGCCTTCGATGTCGCGGCGGAGAACGCGGTGCGCGAGGCGATTATTGCCGAGCGGCCGCACGACACCATCACTGGGGAGGAACATGGCACTACCCGGCCGGAGCAACCCTCCGGGTACCGCTGGTCCATTGATCCTCTGGACGGGACCACCAACTTCATCCGCAACATCGTCTACTACGCCACCTCCGTAGCGGTGGCGGATTCCGACGGCGTCTGGCAGGCCGGCGTCGTTCACGCGCCGGCGCTGGGCCGCATCTACTTCGCAGCCCGCGGGCTCGGCGCCTGGATGGAGGCCGGGGGAGAGGCGACGCCTCTTGCCGGTCCTGTCCCCGGGCGCACAGGGCTCATTTTGGCCACAGGCTTCAGTTACGACCCCGCCACACGAGCCAGCCAATCGGAAGGCCTCGCCGAGCTCATGGATGGTTTTGCCGATGTCCGGCGTCTCGGGTCGGCAGCCTTGGACCTCTGCCTCGTGGCCGACGGTACCTTTGATGCCTACGGGGAACGCGGCCTCAACGAGCACGACTTCGCTGCCGGGGCCCTCATTGCGGAAGAAGCAGGTTGCTGGGTTCGGCGGCCGCGATTGGAAAGCCCACTTGATGGTGGCCCCAGCGCGGAAGACCGCTTGGCATCATGGATGTGCGCCGGGGCCCTTGAACTATCCGGCAAGTTCCCTTTGTGACCGCCAGTGATCAGCACACTGGCCATCGCCAACTACCGTTCCATCCGGGACCTCGCCATGGAGCTGCATGGACTGGACATCGTGACAGGGGCCAACGGCAGTGGAAAGTCCTCCCTCTACCGGGCGCTTCGGCTGTTGGCCGAGTGTGCCGGCGGAGACTCCGGAAACGTGGTGGGCTCCTTGGCCCGGGATGGCGGGTTGGCCTCAACACTCTGGGCCGGGCCTGAGTCAATCAGCGAGGCCATGAGGCGTGGTGAAGTCCCCGTCCAGGGAACAGTCCGCCGGGAGTCTGTGAACCTGAAACTGGGCTACTCCGGTGATGACTTCGGATACTTGGTGGATCTTGGCATGCCGGCATCCAGCGGGGCCGGTTTTGACCAGGAGACCGGCCGTTCGCGCCCCTCAGCGTTCAGTCTGGATCCTGAAATCAAACGGGAACAGATTTTCTCCGGCCCCGTGGCGCGGCCGGGATCGTTGTTGGTGGACAGGAAGGGGAGCCTCGCCAAGCTGCGCGGACCGGACGGCGATTGGACTGAGCTTTCACGGAGGTTGGACACTTTCCAGAGCATGCTGACGGAGGTCTCGGACCAGGACCGGGCACCGGAAGTTCTGCGGGTTCGGGACTCGGTCCGCTCATGGCGGTTCTACGACCATTTCCGCACAGACGCCGAGGCCCCCGCTCGTCAGGCGCAGCTGGGAACGCGCACCCCCGTGCTTCATCACAGCGGCAAGGATCTCGCGGCCGCACTGCAGACACTGCGGGAGGTGGGTTTCGAGCGGCAGCTGGATGCCGCCGTCGATCATGCTTTTCCCGGAAGCCGCTTGGAAATCGCCGTTAGCGATGGTCGGTTCAGCGTGGAACTCCGTCAGCCCGGCATGCTGCGCCCCATGAAAGCTGCTGAACTCTCGGACGGTACCCTGCGCTTCCTCCTGCTCGCCGCGGCATTACTGACGCCACGGCCACCAGAGCTCATGGTCCTGAACGAGCCCGAGACCAGCCTCCATGTGGACCTGATGCCGGCACTGGCCGGACTGATTGTCCAGGCCAGTGCCAACAGCCAGATGATTGTGGTGACCCACTCCGATGCCTTGCTCAAGGCACTGCGTGATAGCGGTGCAGCCCATGAGCATGAGCTCTACAAGGACCTGGGCGAAACCAGGATCAAGGGCTTGGGGCAGCTGGAAGGCCCTTTGTGGAGCTGGCCGAAGCGTTGAAGCGGCAAGCGATGATCGGACGGGCGATGATCGCTCAATGTTGCAGGCTCAGAACGCCGATCCGATGGACGTGAGCTGCTGTTCCGCCGAACCGGCGTAGCGGTTCTCAGGACGAGCCAGTCCGTAGTGCCCACGCAGGGTGGACGCTGTGTATTCGGTGCGGAACAGGCCGCGCTGCTGAAGGATCGGCACCACATGGTCCACGAAGATCTCCAAGCCGGAAGGAAGCGCCGGCGGCATGATGTTGAAGCCGTCCGCTGCCCCTGCGAAGAACCAGTCCTGAATGGCATCGGCAACCTGCTCCGGAGTCCCGGAGAAGGTCCGGTGACCTCGCCCGCCACCCAGTCGTCCGATCAACTGCCGGACCGTGAGCTGTTCACGCCTGGCCAGCTCCACAATCAGCGTGTAGCGGCTCTTGGCTCCTTCGATCTCGTCCTCTGAGGGCAGGTCGGCAGGCAGTTGGCGGTCCAAGGGAAGGTCCTCGGGGGACAAACGGAGAGTCTTGGCCAGCTGCTCACGGGCATACTCGGGTTTGATGAGCTGATCCAGTTCACGCTCCAGTTTGAGGGCTTCAGCCTCGGTGGAGCCGATCACAGGGACGATCCCGGGCAGGATCTTGATGCCCTCCGGATCACGACCCACGGCTGCGGTGCGCGACTTCAGGTCTGCGTAGAAAGCCTGCGCGTCGGCCAGGGTCTGGTGTGCCGTGAAGACGGCTTCTGCGTACTGTGCGGCCAGGTTTTTGCCATTCTCGGATGATCCAGCCTGCACAATCAGTGGATGGCCCTGTGGGGAGCGGGGAACGTTCAGCGGACCACGGACCCGGAAATGCTTCCCTTCGTGGTCCACCGTGCGGATCTTGGTGTCGTCACCCCACACGCCCTCGGCTTTGTCAGCCAGGATGGCGTCGTCTTCCCAGCTATCCCACAGCTTTTGGGCAACGTCAATGAATTCGGCAGCCCGTTCATACCGGACAGCGTGTGCCGGCTGGTCGTCCACGCCGAAGTTCCGCGCGGCATCTGGCCCGGCGGTGGTCACGACGTTCCAGCCTGCACGGCCCCCGCTGACCCAATCAACGGACGCGAAGCGGCGGGCAAGATTGAAGGGATCGTTGTAAGTAGTGGATGCGGTGGCGATCAGGCCTATCTTTTGGGTCGCTGCGGCGAGGGCCGTCAGCAGCACCGTCGGCTCCAACTTTCCGGCAGGGCGCCGGCCCACTTCACCGAACAGGACAGGCGAGTCTGCGAAGAAGATGGAGTCCAGCTTTCCTCGCTCGGCTGTGCGGGCGAGGTGCTGATAATGCTCCACCTTGGTAGGGGCAAAGGGATCGCTTTCAGGTAGACGCCATGATGCTTCGTGATGTCCGGTGCTCATGAGGAACGCGTTCAGGTGGAGTTGGCGGTCTGGCGGGGTCATGGTTGCTCCTTGGGATCGGGACGTTTGGCTGGCGGTGTGGCAACTTAAGCACGCGTACAAAGACCTCCGCCAGCAGCCCGACATGTCTGCGCAACAGCACGAAACCGGGGTTCACCGCGCGCAACGCAGCTCAATTCGACGCCACGGGAGGCAACACGAAAGCAGCCCGACGGCCAGTGGCTGGCGCATCGCAACCCGGCCATCCGGCGTCGTGCCTTCACACCATGACTGATAGTTCCATCACGGAAAGGGGCATTTGGCGCCGTTGGTGCGTGAAGCACCACTACCATTGGTAGGTGCTTTCGCCGATTACCGTCCGTCCCGCCCTGCCCGAAGACTACGACGCCGTTGCCCGCATTACGCAGGAGTCTTACGTCACCGCGGGGTACTACGGCGACGCCGATCACCCGTACCTGCAGAAGCTCCAGGACGTGGCAGGACGCGCGGAACACGCAGAGATCCTGGTGGCTGAGCGCAATGGCGAGGTCATCGGCTCGGTAACTGCGGCACCGGCAGGCGGCGGCTTTTCGGACATCGGCCTCGAGGACGAACTGGAGCTCCGTACCCTCGTAGTGGATCCGGCAGTACAGCGCTCAGGGGCGGGCCGCGCCTTGGTGCAGGCCGTCGTCGACCAAGCCAAGGCCATGGACGGAATTAAAGCCGTATCCTTGACCACCGGCGCCACGTGGGAAAGCGCCAACGCCCTCTATGCGAGGACAGGCTTTGACCGTGCCCCGCACCGTGACTGGTTTGTCCCAGGCACCGACATAAAGCTGTTCGTTTACCGGCTGGACCTCCCGCAGTCATAAAGTTTCCTTCGTAAACGCCGGTCACCGGACCGGGCGAAACGACAGGAAAGGCGCGGCATGCGCAAGACATTCGGCACGGGCTCGGTCTGGGAACAGACCCTTGGCTACTCCCGTGCAGTCCAGGTGGACAACACTCTTTTCATCTCCGCCACGGCAGCTTCCGGGCCCGACGGCATCGTTGGTGACGACTTCTACTCCCAGACCAAGTACATCCTTGAGAAGCTCGGTGCTGTCCTGGAAGACGCCGGCTTCTCCTACGAGGACGTTGTGCAGTCCAAGTTGTACCTGACGGACATCAGCAAGTGGGAGGACGCCGGCCGCGCCCACGGTGAGGTCTTCGGTGAGATCCGCCCCACGCTCGCCTTGGTGCACGTGCTGCCGTTCCTTGATCCCGAGATGCTGGTGGAAATCGAGCTCGTGGCGCAAAAGTCCGCCTAGCGCACCCAACTGAGTCGCATTTGTGCGCGTTTTGAGCCCTCAAAACGCGCACAAATGCGACCTACTTGGGTTAGCCGGGGACGCCGTAGCGGTGTTCCGGGCGGCCTGTGCTTCCGTAGCGCAGTTGGATCTCGACGGCGCCATCGTCCGCCAGCGAGGACAGGTACCTTTGCGCCGTGGCCCGGGAAACGCCAACCCGTTCTGCCACCTCGGCAGCTGAATACTGCTCGCCGGGAAGCAACGATTCCAGGACGGCCAGCTCGGTTGCCGAGCGGGGTTTCGCGGCCGGTGCGACGTCGCCGGGAATCAAAGACCGTTTGGCGCGTTCAATGGTAATCTGGTCCACGGCGGCCTGTTGGCCCAGAATCCGCCGGTACCTGGCATAGGACCTGAGCTGTTGGGACAGGGACTCCGCGGTGAAGGGCTTGAGCATGTATCCCAGCGCGCCGCGGCGCAGGGCAACCTTGATGGACTGCGCATCAGAGGCAGCAGTCAGCATGATGGCATCGACGTCCAACTGCCCCAACAGGTCCAAACCAGAGCCGTCCGGCAGATACACGTCCAGCAGCACCAGGTCCGGGCGGAGGCTGTGGATCGCTTGCAGGGCCTGTGAAACAGATCCCGCCGGCGCCAAGGCCATGAATCCGGCCACGGAATCCACATAGGCGGCATGGAGCCTTGCCACGTGGAAATCATCGTCCACGATCAATACCCGTAAATCCTCAGCCATTGCTGTCCTTCCTCAACGTTGAGTCGGCCGCTGTGCCCGCATGCTCCGCTGAATCCATGACGCCGGGGATGGTCGCCATGAACACCGCCCCCGGACCGCCGTGGCCGCCGGGCTCCAAGACGCGGACATCGCCGCCACGCCGCCGCGCCAGCTGCCGCACCAGCGCCAGCCCCAAACCTTGTCCAGCCCCCGAGCGTACCGGTTGTTCCGACGTCGTAAATCCTTCGGCGAAAACCTCTTCCGGTTCCAGGCTCCCCAAACCGTCTCCGGAATCGCCCACCAGGATGTGCAGGGTCCCACCGTTTTCGGTGACATCGTCCAGGAGTTCGACCTCCACCCAACGTTCCGCTGAAGAGCCGGCGACGGCGGCACTCACCGCGTTGTCGATCAGGTTGCCGAGCACGGTGGTGACGTCTTGCGGATCGGCCACGTGCCCACGGACCAGTGTTTCAGGGCCGATGCGGAGGGCCACTCCGCGTTCCGAAGCCTCCACGCCTTTCGCGCCAACGAAGGCCTGAAGATACGCGTCCTGGAGCAGTTCAGCCTGCTCTACGGGGAACTTCAGCGGACCAGTGGCTGAGATCCGGGCCAGGTACTCCTTGGCGGCTTCGTGCTGGCCGATGCTCATGAAACCGGCAATGGTGTGAAGTTGGTTGGCGAACTCGTGGCGTTGGGCGCGCAGGGCCGTGGACATGGTCCCCACGGCGTCGAGCTGGCGGGTCAGTTGCTGCAATTCCGTACGATCCCGCAGCATGACCACCCACCCCAGGTCCTCCTGCCGATGCCAGGCTTTGCGGGCGCTGGCCACAAGAACGCGTGCGCCGGCCACGATTTCGACGGCTTCGGCGTCCCGGGCTGCCGGTTGGGTGAGCTTTTTGAGCTGTTGAGGAACCGTGGCGGAAGCCCAATCCTGGCCAGTGGCATCGGGCATGTCCAGGAGCCGTGCGGCGGCGGCATTGAATACGGAGATGCGTCCGTCCGCGGATATCCCGATCACGCCATCATCGACGCCCTGGAGCACTGCCACTTGGTCGTGGACCAAGGTGCTGATTTCCTCCGGTTCCAAACCGAGCGTGAGCCGTTGTAGCCTGCGCCGGAGCAGGAAGGACGCCAGGACCCCGGCAAGCAGGGCGCCGCCAGCGGTGAGTGCGATGGGCACGATGTCCCGGGCAAGGCTGTTGCTGAGCGACTCAACCGAGTAGCCCACGCTGACTTCGCCCACGATCGTCTCCGAACTTCCCGGCGCGTACACCGGCACTTTTGCACCGGCCGAGGGCCCCAACGTTCCTGTGTTGCGGGTGGTGATTTCCTGCCCGCCCAGCGCCACTGAAGGGTCTGTGCTGACGCGTTGGCCCAGCCGCGCCGTCTCAGGGTGAGCCAGGCGCAGGCCGGTTTCGTCCGTGATCACCACGAACAAGGCCCCGGTCCGCAACCGCACAGCCTCGGCCGCAGCCTGCAGGGGACCGGACGCGAGGACATCCGGGGGAGGGGTTCCCTCTTCCTTGCTGATGGTTTGCACGCCGGACCTGATATCGGGATCTGCGGCGACCGTCCTGGCGAGGGTTAGTGCTTGGTTTTCAGCTTCGGTGCCGATGCGTTCGTATACCAGCCACGCATGGACAGTCCCGCTGAGCAGGACCACCAACAGCACAACCCCCAGCTGAAGGAGAAGGGTTTGGGTGGAGAAACGCATGCTGACCCGGCTATTGCGCGGCACCTTCGCTCCTTTCCTCCTGAACCATTGAATCACTGAGCATAATGCGCAAAACGTTCGCAACGAGCAGTATTCCCAACAATTCCCCGAAACCCCTGCCCGTGACGGAGGCCACCATATTGTCTGTAGTGCGCATCACACTGACGTGGCGCCATTCACAGTAGTAAGGAGCCGGCCGTGCTGGTTTTGCTTGGATTCGCAATGATTGCGGTATTCATGGTCCTGATCATGACCAAAAAATTGACGCCAGTACTGGCGCTGATCATCGTCCCCACCGTCTTCGGCCTCTTCGCCGGGGCGGGCCTCGGCATCGGCGACATGGTGATGGACTCCATGAAGTCCATGACGTCCACGGCCGCGCTCCTCATGTTCGCCATCATCTACTTCGGCCTGATGATCGACGTCGGACTGTTCGACCCCCTGGTGAAGTTCATCCTGCGCAAGCTGGGCAACGACCCCGCCAAAGTGGTCCTCGGCACCGCCATCCTGGCGGCCGCAGTCTCCCTGGACGGCGACGGCTCCACCACCTTCATCCTCACCACGGCCGCCATGCTCCCGGTGTACCTGCGGCTTAAAATGAGCCCAGTGGTCCTGACCTGCGTGGCCGGCCTTGCGAACGGCACCATGAACATCCTTCCGTGGGGTGGTCCCACAGCCCGCGCAGCAACCGCGCTCAAGCTCGATGTCAACGACGTCTTCGTGCCCATGGTCCCCTCGCTCATCGTTGGGCTCCTCGTGGTTCTGGTGTTCGCATGGTTGCTCGGCCTGCAGGAACGCAACCGTCTCCGCACCACCGCTCCGGAGATCTGGGGCGACGTCGCCGATCCTTCGGAAGCGTTCGACGGCGGCGCGGGCCGCGGCGGCGGTTTGGTTGCCGCTGGTTCGGGTTCAGGCTCCGGTGCTGGCCGCTTCGGCTTCGGCCGCAACTCCGTCTCCACAACTGCCGGCAAGCCGGGAACCGGCGGAGGTTCCGGCGTCGCGGTTCTTGAAGACCCGGCCACGCTGGTGGACGATCACGACACCGCCATGGCAGACACTGCCCTGGACCCCAACCGCACTACGCTGCGTCCCAAGCTGTTCTGGTTCAACCTTGGCCTGACCGTCGCCGTCATGGTGGTCCTGGTGGCCAACATCGTCCCGCTGCCGTTCGTGTTCATGGTGGGCTCCGCGATCGCCCTGCTGGTCAACTTCCCCAAGGTCAAGGACCAGGGCGCCCAGCTGATCGCCCACGCACCGTCCATCGTCGCGGTCGTCAGCATGGTCATGGCCGCCGCAGTCCTCACCGGTGTCCTCAACGGCACCGGCATGGTCAAGGCAATGTCAGAGTGGCTCGTCCAGATCATTCCCGCCGAAATGGGCCCGTTCATGGCAGTCATCACCGGCCTTTTGAGCATCCCAATGACGTTCTTCATGAGCAACGACGCCTTCTACTTCGGGGTCTTGCCGGTCCTTTCCGAAACCGCCGCACACTACGGCGTGGATGCAGTGGACATGGCCCGCGCCTCCATCACCGGTCAGCCCTTCCACCTGCAGAGCCCCCTGGTGCCGGCCATCCTCCTGCTGGTTTCACTCGCCAAGGTTGATCTGGGTGACCACCACAAGAAGGTCCTCTGGCGCACGGCCGTGATCTCGGTGGTCATGCTGGCAGTCGGAGTACTGACTGGAGCCATCGGCATCGGCTAACGAGCCACCGCTTCGGGTGTCGAGTTCGCGGGTTCGCCTTCAATTCGCCGTTCAGCAACGGCGTATTGTGCGGCGGACCCGCGATTTGGCGTGAACACCGCCTCGGCGCTGCGCTCACCGGGTCCTGGCTCGCCGTGCTGCCGAGCTGACGCCCCCGACCACGTGGTCGAGGTGAGAATGAGGTAGCCACCTAGGTGGTCTTCTTTCGAGCAGCCGGGTCCAAAGTGCATTCACCCATCACCATAATGAAGCTAACGCTCTTCGTTGGTGTGAAGATCAGCACGACGCCTCTAGGAGCCGAGGCAATGATTTCAATACCGGTAGTATCCGGGCCCCTGTTGTCAAAGATATTCTCAATCTTGTAGCCCTTGGACTCCCAGTGGGCTTTCATCCTGTCCACGGCTGCCTGGGGATCGTCAATGGGCCCGCCCTTTATCTGGCGCTGATACAGCCGGCCGTCTGCACGTGCGTGCACCCCGCAAGGTTCTGACACGTAATCCGCTGTGTCGTTACGGTCCCACCCGGGCCATGTTGTGCCCGACTGCTTGACGGTGTCATCCATGGCATCCATGAACTCTGTGAACACCTCTTCGGCGCTTCGCTCGCCGGGTCCTGGCTCGCCGTGCTGACCATCATTCGCTGGGTTCATGCCGCATCCCGTCATCACCAAGCACCCCGTCAATATCCATGCCAACCACGTTTTGCGATTGGGTTTTGTCGTCGTCATCTGCTCTGCTCCTCGGCGAGTTCTTCCGGGGTGAGATCGCGTTCGATCAGGGGCCCTGTGGGGAAGCTCATGCCGCCGTAGCCGGGCTTCTCTTCGTGGCGGAGCGGGATCAGTTCCTTGATCAGATGGCCGCGCCCGGTTGAGGTGAGGGCAATGTTGTGACCGGACTCGGTCCTCGGGTCCAGGTAGCCGTGACCGGTAGTGGCGGCGAAGACGGTGTCGCCGCTACCGTCGACCGCCCAGCCTTTGGCGTCGTGCCCTGCCGTTCTCTTGTAAACCTTGCCCGTGTCGGGGTCGTAGCCGCCCTCTGAGGAAAAGATTTTGCCCCCGAACCAGTCATCGGCTGGATCCCACCGACGTTCCCGGCCTCTCAGCCCACTGCCGACGATCCCCAACGGGGCGACCCGGTCCTCGCTGGCCGCGGTCACATACACCTCGGGTTTCCCGGCCGGGTCTTTGGCCACGTGCAGGTCAGCGGCCGAGCCGATCTCCCGCCACTCAATACCTGCAGACCCGAAGAACGTCGCCGTCGCCACCGCATGCTTGAGTGCTTTCAGCGCGTACGAGGCCGTGGTGGTCCCGTAGGAGTGGGCCACCACGTTCAAGCTCGGCGGGCTGACATCGACAGATTCACTCGCCCGGGTTTCGGTGAAGCCATCCAACGCAGCGGCCAGTTTGGCACCGCCGGCCTTGGCCAGTTCGGTCGACAACACCTCGGCGCTGGGCGGTTCTTCCGGGCTGTCATAGCCAACCCACGACACAACAGCCACGCCCGGGTGGTCGTCCTGTATTTCGAGGGCACGCTCCTGCCCCCCATATAGGTCCTGTGCTGATTTCGTCCAGGATTCCAGCCCGTCCGCCACTGTGGTTTTCATGCCGGGGACGTTCCACGTCACGTTGGTGGCCGTGTCCAGATCCCCGATCGCAACCGCCACGAGTGGCTTGCCGTTCTCGTCCGGGGTGAAAGCGACCATGCTTCGCGGCGCCGCGGGATCTTCATCGTTTCCCTTGCGGGGCTCGAGCGCCTCGTAGATCACCTGCAGCGCGGCCCTGTCTACCGCGCTGGTCCGGGGGTCCTTGAACACGGCATCAAGATTCACCCGGTTCGCTTTCGCCCGGGCCTTGAACGGCACCCCGTTGAGGTTCCCGATCACCCCCGGCGCGGCGACCAGCAACGCGGCCTGCTGCTCTGAGGACAACCCCGCCCACCAGTCCTTTACCTGGCCCACCGTCGGGGGACAAGAAAACCCCGACCGCAGGAAATCGGACTCGGCCGTCCCGTAATCAAGCAACTGGCCCGGCGTGAGAGTGCCCAACAACTCCAGCATTTCCAACGCCCCCGTAGCACCGGCGACTTCAGCACTTTCCAAGTCCTTCAACCGCGAACGGGTCCGCTCCACCGCGAAATCCGTCACCGTTCCGCCGTCGTAATACACCGGCACCGACACATCAACCGGACGCACAGCGCAAATCAGCCTGGCGCAATCTTGCTCAGCCTGCTCATGCTCAGCCGCCAGTGAAGACACCCTCTGCCTCAACTCTGCGAGCTCCAGCGCCACCGGCTTCCCATGGCTGCTTCCTAAGGACGGCGTTTCCGGAACACCATCAAAAGGCACCACTTCGCCGAGGCGCAGCCGCGTTCGCCTACGGAAATCCTCGATCTCCTCCAACAGCACACCCCGACGCCGATTCAACTCCCGCACCGAATCCGCATACCCCATCAACGCCCGAAACACGGTAGCCAACCCCGCCCGGAGCCCCTCACTCACCCGGGTCGGGGTCCCGAACGCAGCCACCAGCTCCGCCGCCTCCGGAGCCCGATATGCATCCACCAAGCCCGACCACTCCGACGCCGCAGCCTGAACCACATTCACAATGCCCTGCGCCTGCTCCAACAACGGAACCGCTGCTTCCTCCAACGCCCCAGGATCCGGCTACCCGTCCAACACCGACACATCAATCTCATACATGGCCCGGCCCCCTAACGCACCGGCACCGGACGGAACCGTTCCACCCGCAAACCCGCGCCGGGCCAGCCGTCCAAACTTTTGGTCTGCGCCAAGGACGTGGTGGCCATCTGCTCATCACCGGCAACATAGGCGGCAATAGCAGCCTGTGCACCACCAAAAATATTGGCCGGCATGAACATATATCTAGGAGTGCACCTGAGGGCTCAAACGTGATGAAGAATCAAAAAGTTGGGGCACCACCCCTTCGTCTGACCGGCACACCCAACCCAAGTAGACTGGTTCGGAAAACCATTTGAACTTTGCAGGGGAGATCCATGGCTGCGATCAACCGTGACGACGTCGCGCATCTTGCGCGTCTGGCTCACATTGAAATGAGTGCCGAAGAACTGGACAGGATGGCTGTTGAGCTTGCTGTCATCGTGGATTCGGTCAAGAGCGTGAGCGAAGCTGCGGGGGAGGACGTCCCGGCGACGTCGCACCCGATTCCGTTGACCAATGTGTTCCGGGAGGACGTTGTGGGTCACACGTTTACGGCTGAGCAGGCGCTTTCCGGCGCACCGGATGCTTACGAGAACCGTTTCAAGGTCCCGGCAATCCTGGATGAGGACTAATCATTATGACTGAGCTGAAGAACGAACTCATCCGCCATTCCGCTGCCGATCTCGCTGCCAAGTTGACTGCCCGCGAGGTTACCGCCGTCGAGGTCACGCAGGCGCACCTTGACCGTATTGCCGACGTCGACGGTCAGGTTAACGCGTTCCTGCACGTTAATGGCGAAGAGGCTTTGGCCGTCGCGGCCGAGGTCGATGCTGCCCGCGCCGCCGGCGGTTCCGCTGCTGATGAGCTGCATGCCCTCGCCGGTGTCCCGATCGCGGTGAAGGACCTCATTGTCACCATCGGGCAACCGACGACGGCTGGTTCGAAGATCCTTGAGGGCTGGCACAGCCCGTACGACGCCACCGTGGTGAAGAAGCTGCGCGCGGCCAAGATGCCGATCCTGGGTAAAACCAACCTGGATGAGTTCGCCATGGGTTCCTCCACGGAGCACTCGGCCTACGGCCCCACCCGCAACCCGTGGGATTTGGACCGTATTCCTGGTGGTTCGGGTGGTGGCTCCGCTGCCGCCGTCGCCGCTTTCGAAGCGCCGCTGGCCCTCGGCACGGACACCGGTGGCTCCATCCGCCAGCCCGGCGCCGTCACTGGAACCGTGGGCGTGAAGCCCACGTACGGTGCTGTTTCCCGTTACGGTGCCATTGCCATGGCGTCGTCACTGGACCAGATCGGCCCTGTCTCCCGTACGGTGTTGGACTCGGCACTGCTGCAGGAAGTCATCGGCGGCCACGATCCGTTCGACTCCACGTCGCTGACGGATCCTTTCAACGATCTTGTTGCAGCCGCCCGCGTCGGCAACGTGGCGGGCATGAAGATTGGCATCGTCAAGGAACTTCACGGCGAGGGCTACCAGGCTGGCGTCGAGAACCGTTTCAACGAGTCCCTTGAGCTGCTGAAGGATGCCGGCGCCGAAATCGTTGAAGTTTCCTGCCCCAACCTGAAGTACGCCTTGGGCGCTTACTACCTGATCATGCCGTCCGAGGTGTCCAGCAACCTGGCGAAGTTCGACGGCGTCCGCTTCGGCTTGCGCGTCCTGCCCAAGGACGGGCCCATGACCATCGAGCGAGTTATGGGTGCTACCCGTGCCGCGGGCTTCGGTGACGAAGTGAAGCGACGCATCATCCTGGGCACTTACGCGTTGAGCGCCGGCTACTACGACGCTTACTACGGCTCGGCACAGAAGGTCCGTACGCTGATCCAGCGTGACTTCGACGCCGCCTTCGCGAAGGCTGATGTTCTGATTTCCCCGACCGCGCCCACCACGGCGTTCAAGTTGGGGGAGAAGCTGGACGATCCGCTGGCGATGTACCTGAACGACGTCGCCACGATCCCGGCCAACCTCGCCGGCATTCCGGGCCTGTCTCTGCCGGGTGGCCTGGCCGACGAAGACGGCCTGCCTGTTGGTATCCAGCTGCTGGCTCCTGCTCGCAAGGATGCCCGCCTGTACCGCGTGGGTGCGGTCCTCGAATCCATGCTTGAAGAGAAATGGGGCGGTCCGATGCTTTCGCAGGCGCCTGAGCTGAAAACTGCTGTGCTCGGTGCAGTATCCAACACCGCCGGAGGTTCCAACTAATGTCCGTCGACGCAACCCTGAGCTTCGAAGAGGCCATGGAGAAGTACGATCCCGTCCTGGGGTTCGAGGTCCACGTGGAGCTCAATACCAAGACCAAGATGTTCTCCTCCGCTCCCAACGTCTTCGGTGATGAACCGAACACCAACGTCAACGAGGTTGACCTGGGCATGCCCGGCGTCTTGCCTGTGGTGAACAAGACCGCAGTGGAGTCCTCCATCAAGATCGGCCTTGCCCTGAACTGCAAGATCGCCGAGACCTGCCGCTTCGCCCGGAAGAACTATTTCTACCCGGACACCCCCAAGAACTTCCAGACCTCCCAGTACGACGAGCCGATCGCCTACGACGGTTACCTCGACATTGAGCTGGAGGACGGCACGGTGTTCCGTGTGGAGATCGAGCGCGCCCACATGGAAGAAGACGCCGGCAAGTTGACCCACATGGGTGGCGCGGCGGGCCGTATCCAAGGTGCCGACTACTCGTTGGTGGATTACAACCGTTCCGGCGTTCCCCTGGTGGAAATCGTCACCAAGCCGATCGAGGGCGCTGGCAGCCGTGCACCCGAGCTGGCCAAGGCATACGTCGCAGCAGTCCGCGAGATCGTGAAGAACCTGGGCGTTTCCGACGCCAAGATGGAGCGCGGCAACGTCCGTTGCGATGCCAACGTTTCCCTGCGACCGCACGGACGTGAGCGCTTCGGTATCCGTTCGGAGACCAAGAACGTGAACTCCCTGCGCGCCGTGGAGCACGCTGTTCGTTACGAAATCCAGCGGCACGCCGCCGTTCTGGATTCCGGCGAGCCGGTTATCCAAGAGACGCGTCACTGGCACGAGGATACGCGTTCGACGACGTCGGGCCGGCCCAAGTCTGATGCTGACGACTACCGCTACTTCCCGGAGCCGGACCTGGTTCCCGTCGTCGCCTCCCGCGAGTGGGTGGAAGAACTCCGCGCCACCCTCCCCGAACCGCCGGCCGAGCGCCGCAAGCGCCTCAAGGAAGCATGGGGCTACTCGGATCTGGAATTCCGCGATGTGGTGAACGCCGGCGTCATGGACTCCATCGAAGAGACCATCGCAGCCGGTGCCTCCGCTGACGTTGCCCGTAAGTGGTGGATGGGTGAGATTGTTGGCCGCGCCAAGGTTGCCGACGTCGATCCTTCCGAACTCGGTGTCACCCCGCAGGTCATCGTTGAGCTAAACAAGCTGGTTGAAGACGGCAAGATCAACAACAAGATGGCAACCCAGGTCTTGGACGGCGTACTCGCCGGCGAAGGCACTCCGGCTGAAATCGTTGAGAAGCGCGGCCTCGCAGTTGTATCCGACGACGGGCCCCTGCTGGAGGCCATCGACGCCGCGCTTGCCGCACAGCCGGATGTCGCAGAGAAGATCCGTGGCGGCAAGGTCCAGGCCATTGGCGCAATTGTTGGCGGCGTCATGAAGGCCACCCGTGGCCAGGCTGACGCGGGCCGTGTCCGTGAACTCATTCTGGAGAAGCTCGGCGTCGAGGGCTAAAAGCCAGTTCTCTTTCCCATCAAAGTAGGTCGCATTTATTACTGCGGCCTACTTTGCTGTGGGCGCGCCTGTTGTGGGCGCACAATGGATGCATGGCCACTCTCAAACCAAGCTTTCGTAGGGGCCTTCTGGCCGGTGCGATTGCCCTCGCACTGACCGGTGGCGGTGCCGCGGCTGTGTGGGCGGGCACCCAACCCAGCCCTTCGCCGTCGAGCCCTTCTGCCTCGCCCAGCCCGTCCGGGTCCGGAGCGGCCAAGTCCACGGAGGGCCGTGGGCAGGCGATCCACGGCGAGCACGTGGTCAAGCAACAGGACGGGAGCTACCGTACTGTTCTCACGCAGACCGGAACCATCGAATCGGTGAGCGGCCCCGAGGTGACCGTCAAGAGCGAAGACGGCTTCACCCAGCGCTACGCAATCACTGCAGAAACCCGCATCGCAAAAGTCCCAGAAAATGTGTCGGAGCTCCGGAACGGCAAGGGCAGGCCGTCATTGCCGTCAGCGACGGCTGCTGATCTCGAGGCAGGGGACACAGTGAAGGTGAGTGGCACCAAGAACGGCGAAACGGTGACGGCTACGAAGGTGGTGTCCGGCGAGCTGCCAGCGGGCGTCAAGGGCCACGGGCATAAGCGCGGGCACGGCCCGAAGTAGCTGGGAGTACCGCTGTGTGCCGGTGTCGCTCCCGTTTCCGCCGTGCGTGCAGGTAATTTCGGGGGCAGGTGGCGGGAACGGGCGCAAGGGCACCTCTAGACCCAGCCCTCATCACATTTGTGGTCCAAACCGACCCGGGCCATAAGCAATACGCGCACTCCATGGCACCTCTCTGTGCCCCCTTCGTGATGAAAAGTGATTTCTGGGATCAGTTTCGATCATGATCTTGCAAAAAGAGATGCTGGTCGCTTATGGTTTGTTAAACGGTTAACGAGCGTGGTCTGAATCACATTGGTGGCTTGGGCTCAGCACTTGAGGAGACAGTATGAACTCGACGACGAAACAGGCTCCGGCATTGCCCGAAGCTCGCCGAGTCCCCGGGCCGCCAGGCAGCAACGCCCCCGGATCCGGTTCGAAGAAGCGGAAGAGAAGCCAGGTCCCACAGCAGAGTTTCCGTTCACGCCTGCGACGCGACAAGCAGATGCTGCTCATGATGCTGCCCGGTGTGGCCTTCCTGCTTCTCTTCTTCTACATCCCCATCCTGGGCAACGTCATCGCATTCCAGGACTACCAGCCGTATCTGGGCATCGGGGACAGCTTGTGGGTTGGCTGGCAGAACTTTGTGGACCTGTTCGGTAACCCGGATTTTGTTCACGCCTTCTGGAACACGCTGTACCTGGCCGCCTGGCAGTTGGTCTTCCTCTTCCCGGTACCACTGGTGCTGGCATTGATCGTGGATTCACTCATCAGCACGCGTGTCCGGCGGATCTTCCAGAGCATTGCCTACCTGCCACACTTCTTGTCCTGGGTTCTGGTGATCGCGTTCTTCCAACAAATGTTGGGTGGCGCAGGATTCGTCAACAACCTCCTCCGGGACTGGGGAATGGATCCGATTCCCTTCATGACCAATCCCGAGACCTTCCCGGTCATGGTGGTGGTCCAGATGATCTGGAAGGATGCCGGCTGGGCCATGATCATCTTCCTGGCCGCCCTTGCCAGCATCGATGCCTCTCTCTACGAAGCCGCCGCGGCAGACGGGGCCGGGCGCTGGCGCAGGATGTGGCACATCACCCTCCCCGGGCTGCGTCCTGTGATCGTCCTGCTTCTGATTCTGCGCATCGGCGACATCCTCTCAGTCGGCTTCGAGCAGTTCATCCTGCAACGCGACGCGGTGGGAGCCGGAGCTGCGGAAGTGCTGGATACCTTCACCTACTACACGGGCGTAGTGGGAGGAGGCTGGAGCTCTGGCGCGGCAGCAGGCCTTGCCAAGGGCGTAGTCAGCGCCTTGTTGATCTACGGCGCCAACAAACTTGCCCACCGCTTCGGCGAAGACGGCATCTTCGCAAAACAAGTGCGCTGAAAGCCACGCTGACCCGCGCGCCTGCCGCACAAGGAGAACCCCATGGCAACAACACTTTTCACCAAGAAACCCCGGGAACTGAGCTACAACCCCAAGCGCCCGGTGTGGAAGGAAAAGCCTTCCGCGCTGTACCAAACGGTCAAAGCCGTGGTCTTGATCGTCTTTAGCCTGTCCATCCTGACACCCATCCTGTTGGTGGTATCCACGTCCTTGGCTGACACGGAGCAGCTGATCGAAGCCGGCGGGTTCGTCCTCTGGCCCGAACGTCCCACCTTGGAGGCCTACGTAACCATCTTCAAAGGCCCCATGGTCCTGCAGTCACTAGGTGTTAGCGTGCTGGTCACCGCCGTAGGCACCATCCTGGCGTTGTTCGTCACCATCACCATGGCTTACGCCACCAGCCGCACGGTGCTGTTTGGCCGACCAGTGGTCCTCGCAGTCCTGTTCACGCTCCTTTTTGCTCCGGGTCTCATCCCGTCGTTCCTCATGATCCGCCAGCTCGGTCTTCTGGACTCTTTGTGGTCCCTGATCCTCCCTGGCATCTTTGGAGCCTTCAACTTTGTGGTGATGCGCTCGTTCTTCATGAACATCCCCGGGGAGCTGATTGAAAGCGCCAGGATCGACGGCGCCAACGACTGGCAAATCCTGTGGCGCATCGTGATGCCGTTATCCAAAGCCGTGATCGCCGTCGTCGGGCTGTTCTACGCGGTGGGCTTCTGGAACTCGTTCTTCAACGCCCTCCTTTACATCAACGACCACAGCAAATGGCCCATTCAACTGCTGCTCCGCAACTTTGTTGTCCAGGGGAGCGGTGCGGCCGATCAGCTTGGAATCACCACCACGCCCCCGCCCCAGTCCATCCAGATGGCCGTTGTGGTGGTGGCGCTGGTCCCCATCCTGATGGTGTACCCCTTCCTCCAGAAGCACTTTGCCAAGGGCGTTATCACCGGCGCCGTCAAGGGATAGCCAAAGCCAGCCAACAGCCAAACACCCAAATCCGCAGAAATTAAGCAAGTAACCAGAAAGGGTTATGCCATGACGAGCACTACCTCTCAGGCTGGATTCAGCCGCCGCGGTTTCCTTGGCCTCGCAGGCCTGGCCGTGACCGCAGCCGGCTTGTCCGCCTGCGGTGGCGGCGGAGCCGCAAGTAACGGAGGCGCCGCTGCCTCCGCTTCGGTCAAATTGCCCACGTACAAGGAATTCACTGGCGTCACCCCGGACATCGCAGGCAATGCCAAGGGCCTCCAGGCCGGCTACTTCAAGCTGCCCACCGCTGTGCAGTCTGTGAAGACGCCGCCGCTCAAGGGCAAGGTGACGGGCCTGACCGAAACCTTCGACACCATGAGCCCGGGACTGAAGGACAACCCCTTCTGGCAGCGGCTCAACGCCAAGCTCGGCGGCGACCTTGAACTCCAAATCGCTGAGGACATCGGGGATGGCTACCCCGCCAAGTTCGCCACGGTCCTGGCAAGCAACGACCTTCCGGACATGATGTGGGTTCCGCCGAACCAGGGCATCCCCAATGTCGGGCCAATGTTGGAAGCCAAATTCCAGGACCTGACGCCGTACCTCTCCGGTGACGCCGTCTTGGAGTACCCCAACCTGGCCGCGCTTAAGCCCGATTCCTGGAAGACCGCCGTCGTCAACGGAAAGATCTGGGGAGCCCCCATCCCCAGTACCCCGTTCGGGCAGGTGTATCTCGGAAACCACGATATGTGGGCGAAGGTGGGCGGCTTCGAAGCAGCCAGCGCCGACGAATTCCTGGACAAGGCCAAGGAGCTGACCCGGCCCGGTGATCAGCAGTATGCCTTGGAGCCGGCCTACATCAACGCCCTTCATATGGTGACGGAGTGGTTCGGCGCCCCCAACAGCTGGGCCGTTAACAAGGACCGGAGCCTCACCCACCTCTACGAAACCGACGAGTACATGGCCGGCGTAGAGTTCACGGCCAAGATGTTCGCAGCCGGCGTCTTCTACCCGGACTCCAAGGCCACGGATATCCGCTCGCGAGTAGCCAACGGTAGTGTTGCCGCCCAGGTGGTCTCCGGTCCCCACGACATCCGCAGCTACCGCGCGCTGAGCAAGGACACCCAGTTCGACATCCTGGTTCCGTTCAGCGCAGACGGCAAGGTCAAGCCCGTCTACGACATGGGCTATGGAACCGTGGGCTTCACGCCGTTCAAGAAGGCCGAAGAGGGCAAAATCCGGGAATTGCTCGCGCTTATCAATTACTTGTCGGCCCCGTTCGGCACTGTGGAATACATGCAGAAGAACTTCGGTGAACTCGGCCAGGACTACACCATCGATGCCTCCGGCAACCCGGCCCGTACCGAGACCGGAACCACCAACGCCCCTGGTTTGGTCTCGGCGTTGAACATCATGTCCAGCCCGGAGAACGTCATCTTCAACCCGGGCTTCGACGACGACACCCGCTACGTCAGCCAGCAGGAAGAGAAACTCCTGGAACTGGCCTGGCGCAACCCCACCAACGGTTCCTACTCGGACACCAACGCCAAGGTGGGCGCAAAAATCACCAAGCAGTTGCGCGACAAGGTGGTGGACATCATCACCGGCCGCGCCAAGATCGACGAACTCAAGGATGCGGTCAAACGCTGGAAGAGCGAGGGCGGCGACAAGATGCGCGATGAGTACCAGGCCGCGTTGGACCCCAACGTGCCGGTCTTCAGGAGCTAGCCTCAAACCAACAACCACGCAACGCAAACGTACAAAGCAAGCACCAGCAGGGGGAACCATGGAAAAAGCGAGTAACACCGGAGTCCGACCCACCATTCGCATGGTGGCCGAACTAGCGGGCGTTTCTACGGCCACGGTTTCCTATGTCCTGTCAGGTCGCCGTGGCGATGGGGGACCAGGGGTGTCGGATCCGACGGCGGAAAAGGTCAAGGCCGCTGCGGAGCGGCTTGGCTACCGCCCCAATCAGGCGGCCCGGGCCATCCGCACAGGCCGGACAAACACTGTGATCCTGTCGCTGACCATGCTGTCCGATCCCTGGTCCCTGTCCGTCATTGAGTCCGTGCAGAAGGTGGCAGGTCCGTTGGGCATCACGCCGATGATCCTGGGTGACGCGGACTGGGTGAAGGTGCTCGGTACACATAATGCCGACGCCGTGTTTGTGGACGCTGTCCGTGACGAGCAACGGGACGCCTTGCGGAAGCTCGCCGAGCACGGAACCACCCTGGTGGTTTTTGACGAGAACCTGGACGCGGAAGGCTTCGATGTCATCCGTTCCATTGCCGGGCCAGGGTGCCGCATGGCCGTGGAGCACCTGCTCCACGGCCACCGCCGGATTGCTTGCCTGACTCCCGCTACGGCGGCCGGCACGTCCGGCGGCGCCCGGTACCGGGCGTATTCCGAGGCGCTGGAGCATGCCGGCGTCACGGAACGCGAGGATTATGTGGGCTTGTTCGATGGCACCAGTGCAGGGGCGTACGCCACGGCAACCCGGCTGCTCAGCATGCCGGACCGTCCCACAGCCATCTACGCCACCACGGATTATGCAGCAGTCAGCGCCATCAATGCGGCCCAGCGTCTCGGCCTCGCTGTTGGCACGGACGTGGACATCATCGGCGTGGGTAACACCGTGGAGGGCGAACGAATGTCGCCTTCCCTGAGCACGGTGGGTCCCGTGGATTTCTTCGACAAACTTGCGCGGTTGCTCCTCCGGCGGGCAACCGGCCAGTCCAGCCCGGACAAGCCGACTGCACCCGCCGTCCTTGACTTCCCCTGGCATTTGTTCGTGCGCGAATCGGCGCCGCACCGCAGTGCCGCAACCAGACTTTACTAAGAACAGCAGAAGGAAATTGCACACCATGGAAAAGGATTTGAAGGTCGGCATTGTGGGTTTCGGCCTGCGGTCGGGGCTGTGGAAGCACGCCCACAAGCCGGGCCAGGGCTCGGCGGTCACCGTTGTTTGTGACCTGAGTGAGCGCGGCCGGGCTGACGCCGCCGAACGCATCCCCACCGCCCGGATCACGGATGATCTCGAGGAACTGCTGGCCAGTGGCCTGGATGCAGTCCTGGTTCTGACCCCCGACAACCAGCACGCCGCCGTCGCAGTCCGTACTCTCCAGGCGGGTATTCCCACCTTCTGCGAGAAGCCGCTGGACATCACGGTTGAGGCTGCGGACTTGATCCTCACCACGGCCTACCAAACCGGCACCCGCCTCTATGTTGGCCACAATATGCGCCACATGCCGGTTGTGGTACAGATGCGCCAGCTCATTGAAGAAGGCAGGATCGGCGAGATCAAGGCTGTCTGGTGCCGACACTTCGTAGGACACGGCGGTGACTACTACTTCAAGGACTGGCACTCCCAGCGCGCCAACGTCACCTCGCTCCTGCTCCAAAAAGGTGCCCACGACATCGACGTGATCCACTGGTTGGCGGGCGGGTATACCAAGCGCGTTGCCGCCGTCGGCGATCTTGCGGTTTATGGCGACGTCGCGAACCGGAGCAACAACGCCGGCAAGCGCATGGGGGATTGGTTCTCCATGGACAACTGGCCGCCTACCGAGCAGAAGGACCTGGCGGAGGTGATCGATGTGGAGGACATCTCCATGATGAACATGGTGTTGGATAACGGCGTGCTCGCCTCATACCAGCAGTGCCATTTCACGCCCGACTACTGGCGCAACTACACCGTCATCGGTACCAAGGGCCGGATCGAAAACCTGGGCGATGGGCCCGGAGAGACCATCAACGTGTGGACCAGCAGGTCCTCGGGCTACGCGGCGCCGGATGAGGTCATCACCATTGAGGACGGCGAAGGCGGCCACGGCGGCGCCGACCCGCGCCTGATCGAGGAGTTCCTCCGCTTCGCGTCGGAGGGCGGCAGGACGCAGACCAGCCCGATTGCCGCTCGCCAAGCCGTGGTGGCGGGCATTCTTGCCGCTGAATCACTGCGCGGCGACGGCTCCGCACGTGAGGTACCGGAGCTCCCGGTTGAACTGGTGGAGTACTTCGACGCCGGTCAGCCCGCCTTGGTTCGCGACTGACTGTTTGCGGGTCAGGTGGGTGAGGAAAGCTCGGTCATGACGGTTTGAAGTGACTCGCAAACCGTCATGACCGATTTCCGTTTGAGTGTCTCGGGCCGGGCAAGGATGTCGATCTTGCGCACTGAGTTCACCCCTGACAGTGGACGCAGCACCACGCCGGCGTCCAACACCCGGCGCGCGGTGAAGCGAGGCAGCAGCCCGATCGCGCCACCGGCCGAGACCAGCGCCGCCACGGTGGAATAGTCGTTGATGCGGTGCAGTACCTCGGCTGGTCGCCCACTCACGGCGACGACGGCGGCCAGCACGTCTGCGGGGGAGTAGCCGTCGCGGCTGGTCACCCACGGTTCATCCACGACGTCGGACGGTTTCAGTTCGCTTCGGGCCGCCAAGGGGTGATCCGCGGGGAGGGCGATATCCAGGGGCTCGTCGGCCAGGGGTATCACTGCGACCTTGTCCTCCGGCCAGGACGGGCTGTTGTCCATCCTGTGTGCCAACACCAGGTCATATCGGGCAGCCAACCCCGGGAAATCCTCCTGGGCCACGTCCTCATCGGAGAGTCGAAGCCGTGGCGACTTCCCGCCGTCGGACGCCGTCCCGGATGCCAAATGCGCCGCTAACGGGGCGAACAGCGCTTGACCCGCGCTGTGGAATGCACTCACGCTTACTGGCGCGTCAGGAGCATCGTGATAAGCGCCAATAGCAGCCCGCGCATCTGCCATGGCGTTCACGACGGCGGCACCCGCCTCCGCGAGGACGCGGCCCGCATCGGTGAGAACTAGCGCCCGGCCTTCTTTGCGCGTCAACGGCACGTCCACGGACTTCTGGAGCAGGGCGAGCTGTTGGGAAACGGCCGACGGCGTGACCATGAGTGTTTCAGCAACGGCCTTCACGCTGCCCAGGTCGCCGAGTTCCCGGAGCATCTGCAGCTGATGGATTTCCATTAGCAAATCCTAAATCGTTGATTGAGAAGAATCTAGTTGTGCTAAATCGTCGGCGGCGCTCTAATGGATGCAGCAGCAGCGAAGCGGCCCTGGCAGTGAGGAATCCCATGAAGGCTCTCTACAAATCCGGACCCCACGAAGGGTTCGAACTGGTCGAACGTCCCGAGCCTGAAGCGGGCTCCGGCGGCGTCAAGATCCGTGTGATGACCACCGGCATCTGCGGCACGGACCTCCACATTCAAAGCTGGGACGCCTGGGCCCAGGGCATCATCGAAGCGCCCCTCATTGCCGGCCACGAGTTCTATGGCGAAGTAGTGGAAATCGGCGAGGACGTCCGCGACGTCAAAGTTGGGGACAGGGTCTCCGGCGAAGGCCACGTAGTGTGCGGAATCTGCCGCAACTGCCGTGCAGGTCGCCGTCAGATGTGCATCCACACGGTATCCGTTGGCGTGCAGCGCGATGGTGCGTTTGCCGAATACGTCGTCATCCCGGAGACCAACGTCTGGGTCCACCAGGACGAATCTGTCACCCCGGAACTTGGCGCCATCTTCGATCCCTTCGGCAACGCAGTCCATACTGCCCTCAGCTTCCCGCTGGTCGGCGAGGATGTGCTCATCACGGGCGCCGGACCTATCGGCCTGATGGCAATCGCTGTCGCCCGCCACGCAGGTGCACGAAAGATCGCCATCACGGACGTCTCAGCTCCGCGCCTGGAGCTCGCGCGCCAGATGGGCGTTGACCTCGCCGTGGACGTGTCCAAGATGCGGGTCCGTGAAGCACAGCAGGAACTGGGCATGCGCGAAGGTTTCGACATCGGTCTGGAAATGTCGGGACACCCCACCGCGCTGCCTGAGATGATCGACAACATGAACCACGGTGGCCGGATCGCCATGCTGGGCCTTCCCAGCCAGTCCATCGACATCGACTGGGGCAAGGTAGTCACGCACATGCTGACGCTCAAGGGCATCTACGGTCGCGAGATGTTCGAAACCTGGTACGCCATGAGCGCCATGCTGTCCTCCAACCCCGTGCTGCACCGCAGCATTTCCGCTGTCGTGACGGACAAGCTGTCCGCCAAGGACTGGGAAAAGGGCTTCGAAATTGCCCGCAACGGTACGGGCGGCAAAGTGGTCCTTGACTGGACTGAACTCTAAGAGATCCCCCGACTTTCAGACGTACTGAGGAGCACCATGTATTCAGCCATCAAAGACCAACTCCAGGGCGAACTCGACGAGATCCGGAGCGCCGGCCTCTTCAAGACCGAACGCCACATCGATTCCCCGCAGGCCAGCCACATCGCAGCCGGCCAGCTTGGCCAGCCGGCCAACAAGGTCCTGAACTTCTGCGCAAACAACTACCTGGGCCTGGCCGACCACCCGGAGATCATCGCCGCAGCCAAGTCCGCCATGGATGAGCGCGGTTTTGGTATGGCGTCCGTTCGGTTCATCTGCGGAACCCAGGACCTGCACCTGGAACTCGAAACCCGTGTCTCGAAGTTCCTGGGCACCGAGGACACCATCCTGTTCTCCAGTTGCTTCGACGCCAACGGCGGCGTGTTTGAGTCGCTCTTTGGCCCTGAAGACGCCATCATCTCCGACTCCCTGAACCACGCCTCCATCATCGACGGCATCCGCCTCAGCAAGGCCAAGCGCTTCCGCTACGCCAACCAGGACATGGCAGATCTCGAAGCCAAGCTGGTTGAGGCCGAGGGGTCCCGCCGGAAAATCATCGTCACCGATGGTGTCTTTTCCATGGACGGCTACCTCGCACCGCTCGAAGCTATTTGCGATCTCGCGGAGAAGCACGACGCCTTGGTCATGGTGGACGACTCCCACGCCGTCGGCTTCATGGGCCCCACCGGCGCCGGCACTCCGGAGCACGCCGGTGTTTCTGAACGCGTGGACATCTACACCGGTACCTTCGGCAAGGCCCTCGGTGGCGCCTCGGGTGGTTACGTCTCCGGCCGTGGCGAGATCGTGGCAATGCTTCGCCAGAAGGCCCGCCCCTACCTGTTCTCCAACTCGCTTGCCCCGGCCATTGTTGCGGCCACCATCAAGGCGATCGAGCTCGTGCAGGAATCCGGCGAGCTGCGGACCCGCTTGTTCGAGAACGCAGCGCTGTTCCGGCGCCGCATGAGCGAGGAAGGCTTCGAGCTCCTCGACGGCGAGCACGCCATCATCCCCGTCATGTTCGGCGATGCCGTTGTAGCTGCCAGGGTCGCTGACGAGATGCTCAACAACGGCGTCTTCGTCACTGCCTTCAGCTTCCCGGTGGTTCCCAAGGGCGTGGCCCGGATCCGCGTGCAGCTCTCCGCGGCGCACAGCGCGGACGACGTCGAAGCCTGCGTTCAGGCGTTCGTCAAGAGTCGCGCCGCGGTCGCCTAGGCAGTCGCTCTCTCACGTCCCGCGTGTTCCAGCCGATCGCTCTCTCACGTCCCGCGGGTTCCAGCTGGACGCTCTCTCACTTCCTTGTGGCAAGTGAGAGAGCGTGGGGTTTTAGGGGCCGGGATGTGAGAGAGCGTGGGGTTGGCGGGATTGCCGTGGGCCAAGATGTCCACGCCCGGCTACGGTCTGACAGGATGGAGCTATGGCTTCGAATTATGACGTGGTAATCGTTGGCGGCGGCATCGGGGGACTGTCCTTGGCGGCGGCACTGGCAGGCAAGTGCACTGTGGCCCTTGTAGAGGCGGAGCAAACCCTGGCCTTCCACACTTCCTCGCGCTCGGCCCGGCAGCTGATCCCCAGTTATGGTCCGGCAGTGGTTCAGGACCTGACCATCCGCACACTCGAAATGCTGGCAGAACGGGACGCGGAGGCAGCAGAACCAATTCTCACTCCGCGCGGCTTCATGCTGGTGGGCGACGAGGAAACCGTGCGTGCAGAGGCTAGCGGCAACATGCACACCATCACCCACGAAGAAGCCATGCAGCTGTGCCCGGCCCTCAACCCGGATTCGTTCACAGCCGCAGGGTTGGACAACGGTTCCTTCGGCTGCAACGCCCCGTTGTTGCTGGACGATCACCGCCGGACCGCAGAAGCTGCGGGCGTGGACATTATCACCGGGGCCAAAGTTCACTCGGCCCAGCGTCTGGGGAGCGGCTGGCAAGTGGGGGCGGGCACCGAAGGCTTTCAGTCCGGCGTCGTGGTTAATGCGGCAGGTGCGTGGGCCGATGAACTGGCTGTCATCAGCGGCGTGGAGAAGCTGGGCCTGCAACCCTATCGGCGGACCGCCGCGATCGTAAACGTCCAGAACCCGTTGACGCCGGAAACACCCATGGTTTGTGCAGCTGACGATTCGTTCTACTTCCGCGCCGAGGGCAACCAAGTGCTGATATCGCCGTCGGAAACCGTGCCCAGCGGCGCGGAGGACGCGAAACCCTACCCCGGTGACGTGGAGGCGTTGATCGGCAAGCTCAACGCTGTAACATCGCTGGGCATCCGTTCTGTGGACCGCGCATGGACGGGCCTCAGGACAGAAGCCGCGGACGGAATTCCTGTGGTGGGGTTCGACGCCGAAGCACCCGGCTTCTTCTGGCTCGCCGGACAAGGCGGCTACGGTTTCCAGACATCCTCCGCCATCGCGGAGCTGGCCGCAGCACTCATCCTCGGCGACGTCACGCCCGACAGTCCGGAATCCCGGACAGAGGAGCAGCTCGCGGCCGCACGTTGGTCCATTCGGCGCTGAACAATAGGGTCATGAGCGCAACCAATCCAACCACCACCCTCATCACCAACATCGGCGAATTGATGACCCAGGACCTGGAGCATCGGGTCCTCAAGGATGCGGCGATGGTGATCGAAGGAGAGCGCATCGCGTGGTTGGGGTCCAGTAAGGACGCCCCCGCGGCTGACGAAAAGATCGACGCCCAGGGCCGCGCCGTCCTGCCCGGTTGGGTGGATTCGCACTCGCACCTTGTCTTCGCCGGGGACCGCACGGCAGAGTTCGAAGCCCGCATGGCTGGTGAAAGCTACAGTGCCGGCGGCATCGCCGTCACCACGGGTGCCACGCGCAGCGTCAGCGACGACGAACTGACCCGCCTGGTGCGCGACCGCGTGGCTGAGGCTGTCTCGCAGGGAACCACGTATTTGGAGAGCAAGACCGGCTACGGCTTGGACGTGGAGAACGAGGCCCGCAGTGCCCGCATCGCTGCAGCTGAAGTGGACGAGGTCACCTACCTTGGTGCACACCTGGTCCCCAACGGCTCCGATCCGGAGGAGTACACCGATCTGGTATGCGGCCCCATGCTCGACGCCGTCCTGCCGCACGTCCGCTGGGCGGACGTCTTCTGCGAGCGCGGGGCCTTCACGGAGGATCAGTCGCGTCGGGTCCTGACGGCTGCGCGCGACGCTGGCCTGGGGCTGCGGGTCCACGGCAACCAGTTGGGCGAGGGGCCCGGTGTGGCCCTGGCTGTGGAGTTCGCGGCTGCGAGCGTGGACCATGTGAATTACCTGTCGGACAAAGACATCCTGGCGCTCGCGGAATCGTGGGCTGGCTGGGATCCGGCAACGGGGAGCGGCACCAAAGGAACGGTTGCTACGTGCCTTCCCGCATGCGATCTATCCACCCGCCAGCCCCTTGCCCCGGGCCGTGCACTGATTGACGCCGGCGTGCAGATCGCTCTGGCTGCCAACTGCAACCCGGGGACCTCGTACACCAGTTCCATGGCGTTCTGCGTGACCACTGCGGTGCTCCAGATGCGTTTGAGTGTTCACGAGGCCGTCCGGGCGGCGACGTACGGCGGCGCCTTGGCGCTGGGCAGGGAGTCGGGGAACGACGTCGACGGCGAACGGGCGGTGGGTTCGCTGGTCGTCGGACATCGCGCAGACCTGCATATGCTGAAGGCGCCGTCGGCCACGCACTTGGCCTACCGTCCCGGGATTCCCCTGACTCATTCCGTGTGGCGGGCCGGCGTGCGCGTCGTCTAAGAAGGCAATGGAGAAGGGCGGCGTTCCGGTGGGAACGCCGCCCTTCTTTACTGAGGGAAAGATGGACTATGCGCAGCTGAACTTCGCGTCCGCCCAGTCGCCCCAGTCGTCGCCAGCGTCGTCGCCGTTCTTGTCGGCGATCAACTCGACGTTCTGGACACCTGTGATGTCCACGTTGAGGGGTAGTGCTGCGGAATCGGCGCTGAGGACGGGCGTGCGGAGGAGTTCGCGGCCATCGCCCTTGACGATGAACACCACTGATCCGTGCAGGCCTTTGTTCAGCTTGGCGTCGTCCACTCCCACCACGGCGTTGAAGTCCGTGCACTTGGCATCGGTGGCGATGCTGATTTTCGAGTCGGCGTGGACTCCAATGCCTTTGGCATATTCGACGCCGTCCAGCCGCAATGCTGGTCCGTCACCGGCGTTCTGCTCACCGTTGGCCCGGTCCCGTTCGGCGGGGCCCCAGCCGTTGGTGCTGCCGATCCATGGGAGGTCCGATGCGAAGACGCTGCCGGAGAGGACGGGGGCCGGAGGTTCCTGCGGGGTGGTCGAACAGGTGAACTTGGCATCGGCCCAGTCTGCGTGGTCGTTGCCGTTGGAGTCGCCGGCGTCGTTGGCTACCAGTTCAACGTATTGGGCGCCGGTGACGTCCACGGTCAGTGGCAGGGGAGTGCTGGTGGCTCCGAGTACGGGTGTGGTGACCTTGGTGGTGCCGTCGGCTACCACGGAGAACTTCACGCTGCCCCGCGTCGGTTGGGCGTCATCAATTCCCACTGTTGCTGTGAAGGCGGTGCAGTAGCCGCCGAGATAGTAGCGGACAGTACCGTTGGCGTGGGCTCCCAGGCCTTTGGCGTAGACGGTTCCGTTCAGGGTGAGTGGCGTTCCGTCGCCGGCCCCGGTTCCGCCGTTGGATTGGTCCTTTTCAACAGGTCCCCAGCCGTTGGTGGAGCTGACCCAAGGGTGGTCGCTGGCGAACACGGTGGCCTGGGGCGGCTTGGGCAGTGTCCGCACGGTGGTGGTGGTGCTGATGGTTCGGCCTCCCGCGGGCGAAGCAGTAGTGGTGTAGCTTGCCTTGGCCGTGATGGGGTAGTCGCCATCAGCAGAAGCGGGTGCGGTGATCTTCCATGTGGTGGTGAGCGTACCGCCGGCGGGGAGGGTGTCCGCGGAAGACGGTGTGGAAGGAGTTGCCGTCCAGCCTTCAGGCAGTTCCAAAGCAACGGCGAGGTCACTGATGGCTGCCGGTTCGTCGGACACTAATGTGGTGACGAACTCCTGGGCCTTGCCTTGCTGGACTACGTCGCTCTGAAGTTCTGCCGAGAGTTGGGCACAGGCCGGGACGGCTTCCGAGGCGCCCAGGTCTTCCACCAGGAAGTTGTCCAACGTGAAATCAGAACCGTTCGAGCTGCCCGTGCGCTGCAGCCCCACAAAGTAGTCTCCACAGAAGCCCGTGTCCAGGATCTGCTCGAACCGCGCGGTGGACGTCTTCGCGTCGATGGGCTGGCTGGCCGTCACGGCCGGGCCTGCCTGCGAGTCATAACCGGAAACCCAGGCGTACTGCCCGGCTTTGGAGTTCTGGTAGTCGAAGGACACCCTGTATTTGTGGCCCGCTTGGAACGGCACGGATGCCTCGGTGGTGCGGTAGACCAGGCCCGGGCCGCCGTTGGGAGCGAGGTTTTCGTCATGGGCGATCAGCGACCACGTGCCGTCCAGTACTTCGTCGATCACGTTGGTGTCCCAGCCCTTTTGGGTGAAGGGTTCGTGGCGTTCGGTGATGTGGGTGCGTGGATCCGTGGAACCTCCGGCGTCGCCCTTGACGAACGGCCCCCAGCCTTGGTCCACGTTTTCGAAGTCTTCGCTGAGCACACCGGTGGTGGCCACCCGGGTGGTTTTCACCGCCCGGAAGTCATCGACGCGTACCGTCGCATCGCCGTCGGCCGCTTTCACTGAAACTGTGGCTTTGGTGTCGTTCCGCGGCACGTCCACCAACACCCGCACACGCTGGAATGCGGTACCGTGCTTTTCGTCGCCGGCCACGTAGTTTTCCGCGTTGGACGAATCGATGGTGACGCTTTCGGTCTTGCCGTCGACGCTGACGGAGAGCGTGGTGGGACGGTTCTTGCCCGGCTGGATTTCAATCCAGGCGCTGACGGATTGGGTTCCTGCGTCCAGTTTTACTTCCTGGCTGATGGACGACGGCGTTGCCCCCATCTCGGCGAAGCGGCGGCCTTTGTCGTCGCGGACCTGGGTGACAGTGCCCGTGGGGGTCCATGGGGAGAGGTCTGCGCCGTTGAAGCCGGGATCGTTGAAAGCGGTGCCTTCGCCGAAGTCGGCGTTCTTGGGCAGGTCGGCCTTGTTGTTCTTCGGGGCAAGGACGTAGGCCTGCTTGGGGTCGGCCGTGACGGTGACCTGTCCGTTGACCACGGGGACGTCGGTCACTTTCACACGTCCGTTGTCGGTCAGCTTGAACAGTTCCAGCGAACTGGACTTGGCGAAGTCCTGAGTAAGGGTCCAGGTGCTGGCGCCACCGGCGGGGTTGTAGTGGTAGAGCTTGTCAGCCTTGCCGTTCTCCTTGGAGGACCACGGCAAGAGGTAGGTTCCACCCTGCAATACGGATGCGCCGCCCACGGTGATGTTGCGTTCCCCGGCGGTGTTTCCAGTGACGGCCACACCATCGGCGAGGTCGATCCGCTCTGCAGTCCACTTGGTGATGGGGTGGTGCTGGAGGAACTTCGCCGGCACGTTGGCGGTCCAGACGTTCTCGCTGAAGGCGTTGAAGTCGTTCTGTCCCGTCCAGCCTTCGAACTCCACGATGTGGCTTACGCCGAGCTTGGGATCGGGGTTCCAGACGTCTGACTGGGTGTTGTTGATGAAGCGCAGGATTTGGGAATTGATGCCCTTGTTGGTGGAGCCACCGTATTTTTCGTCGTTGGCCCAGTGGGACCAGGTGTTGTTCCGGGACAGGTGGTCGGCCCATTCGGAGCCCACACGGAACCCGTTCTTGACGAGTTCCTGCTGAAGCCGTTCGGCGAGCCAGCCGAACTCGTAGTAGACGTCCACGTACACGAAGTCCAGGTTCTTGTCTGTGGCTTCGCGAAGTTCCTTGATGCGCTGGGCGAGCTTGCCGGAGTTAATGTCCTGGCGCTGGTTCATGTAGTACGACTGGTCCAGCCAGTTCCAGCCCAGGCCCTTATCTGCCCGCAGGAGGTCTTCGCTGAAGGACTTCGCTTCAGGGTAGATCTCAGTGGCGTTGATGTGGACGCCGAAACTGGCGTTCCATTCCTTGCCTTCCTTGACCAACGTGTTCAAATCCCCGAGGCCGCCTGCGCGGGTGTTGAAGTTGTTGCCGTAATCCGTGTTGGCAGAGTCGTGGCCTTCGCTGGTGTAGCCCTTGAGCATGGCTACTTGTCCGAGCCCGTCGGTGGCCAGGGAGATGCGCTTCACGTCATCAAGGGTGCGCAGGAACGGGTGGGTTGCCTGCGAGGCGAAGTTGAACGGGATGTGGGTGATCACATTGTCCGGGGTCTGTTCACCCTTGCTGGGGCTGACCTGGATGGACCTCATGGCGATTGCGGCGTCCTGCCAGTCCACGCCGCCGTCGTTGTTGGCGTCAGAGGTAATGGCGACGCGGGTCCAGGGGAGTTCCTCGGTAGTGGTGGAGCCCTCGGCCCGGTAGAGCCACTGGCCGCTGGCCACGCCCATGGACACTCCGCCTGCCCCGTCGCTGATGGCTTGGCGCCAAAAGCGGCCGCGGTCCTTCGAACCGGGCCCGGAGGACGTGTCATATAAAGCGTTGGATTCGACGGCGGCACCCAAGGAAGCAGTGTTGGCCAGCGCGTAGGCCGAACTCTTGGCAGCGGCATCCACAGGAGTGGACGCCGTGATGGGCGTGAACTCGTCTCCCGTCACGCTCCGGTCCACGGAAAGGTTTGCCGTGGACACCTGGGATCCTTGCTGCGTGGAGCTTACGGTCACCAGGTTCATCCGGGGGAGTTGCAGGGTTCTGACTTGGTGTTCCGCGGAGTCCTTGATTTCCGTGATGTTGAAGGAGACCACGTTCTTCTTCACTGAAAGCCGGGCCTTGAGCACGGTGTTGCCGAACTCGGGAACCGTAAGGACGTAGTCCCTTGCCTCTTTCCCGGAGGCGGAGGATGTTCCGGAGACTGTGTACTCCGTGCCATTGAGCGTGATGGTGGTGAGTCGGGTGGTGGTGCCGTCGAGGCGGGCTTTGCTTGCAGCGTCCGTGTAGCCGAGGACTTGAGGGAAAGTGGTGGCGACGTCAACGTGGAGCTCGCCTGAGGTGATGGTGGCAGTGTCGGCAGCGCTGACGATATCTGCTGGTTGGGTGGTGGGGGCTGCAGCTGCGGGCGGGATGGCCAGCAGACCTAAAGAGGATGAGGCGACGACGCAGGCCAAACTCAATGAGGCGAGGCGTCCAGGGGATGACAAGCGGGGCATTATGCTCCTTCTTGATTTTTCCAAGCTATTTACAATCATGTTCTTTCGGACCTGACCAACACTGCTGCATGAGACAGGAATTGACAATAGTTAACAGCCGGTTAACTTAAGTGCACATCAGAGAACACGTTTTCCTCGTTTTGATACCCCTCTGTCACGTGCTCGCTGATTGCGTGGTCCTTGCACTCAGGTGATCCTTGTGAGATCGAAAATGATCGTTTAGTGTTTCTATAGATCAGAAAACGTCATTTGGCTGAGCGAGAGCGGGACACACGATGAGCGAGAACACACTGGGCGCCTTCATGGAAGAAGAGCTGGTATCCCAGCCCGAAGTTTGGCAGCGCGCCGTGGAGCAAGCCCGTGCGGAGCAATTGCTTCCCGCCGACGGCAAGCGCATCGCCGTGGTCGGTTGTGGCACGTCCTGGTTCATGGCCCAGAGCTACGCCGCTGCACGCGAATCCGCTGGTAAAGGGGTCACGGATGCGTTCGCAGCGTCCGAAGCCTTCCTGAACAGCAACAGTGCCGACCGCCAGTACGACGCCGTTGTGGCCATCACGCGCTCAGGTACCACCACTGAGGTGCTGGAGATTCTGGCTGAGCTGAGGGGGATCGTCCCCACCGTTGCGATCATCGGCGACACCTCCTCACCGATCGTCGAGCTGGCGGACGTCGTGGTTGGCCTCCCATATGCCGATGAGCGTTCAGTGGTGCAAACCCGCTTCGCCACCACGGCGCTGGTTTATTTGCTGACCAGCCTGAACATTGACGTACAGCAGGCAATCGAGGATGCCCGTGACGCAGTGACGGCAGAGGTCTCCCGGGAACTGCTCGATGCTGAGCAATTCACCTTCCTCGGTACCGGTTGGACGGTTGGGCTGGCCCATGAAGCCGGACTGAAAATGCGCGAGGCAGTCCAAGGGTGGACCGAGTCCTACCCGGCCAAGGAATACCGTCACGGCCCTATCTCCATCGCCGCCCCCGGCCGCGTCACCTGGTTGTTCGGAAACCAGCCCGAGGGCTTGGACGCTGACATGGCCGTCACGGGCGCGCTCTACATCACCACGGCTAAGCACCCGTTGGCTGAACTGGCACGTGTCCATAAGGTAACTCTGGAGCGTGCACGCGTCCGTGGCCTGAATCCGGACCTGCCCCGCAACCTGACGCGCTCCGTTATTCTCGACGCCTCCGCCTAGGCATCCCATCATGGTTCTCGGAGCCGCAAATTCACCGGTTCTGTCCTTCGACGTTGGCGGGACGGACATCAAGGCAGGTTTGGTGGACGCCAGGGGTGCTGTTCTGGGCATGCGCCGCGTCCCCACGCCCCTTGATCCGGCCCGCCCCGGCGAAGCCGTCCTGGACAGGCTGGCCGAGCTTAAAGCCGAGTTGGCCTCGGAGTTTCCCGAAGCCCCCGCCGAGGCAGCAGGCATCATTGTCCCCGGGATTGTGGACTCCGTGGCCGGAGTGGGTATCTACTCCGCCAACCTCGGATGGCGGAACTTCCCGTTCAAAGCCGAAGCCGAAAAGCGGCTCGGCATCCCCGTCGCATTCGACCACGATGTCCGTTCCGCTGCAGCTGTTGAACACAGCTTCGGCGGGTCCAAAGAGTTCAACGATGTTGTGGTGATGGTGGTAGGTACCGGCATCGCCGCAGCCGTGTTCTCCGGCGGCAAGGCTGTCACCGCCGGCGGTTTCGCCGGCGAACTCGGCCATGCCCAGGTACCGGACCCCGACGCCGCCCCCGGCGCCACCGGTTCCACCATCCTGGAAGCAGTAGGCTCGGCCGGCGCCATTGCCAAGCGGTACCACCGGGCATCGGGAAACAGGGTGAACGGTGCACGCGGGGTCCTGCTCAGGGCGAGCGCAGGAGACACAGTCGCTGCACGCGTTTGGGACGATGCCGTTGATGCCCTTGCTTTCACCATCTGCCAATGCGTGAACATCATTGGAACTGAAGCCGTGGTGATTGGCGGCGGACTCGCCGAAGCCGGCGACGAACTGCTGGAGCCGCTCCGCAAGCGGGTTGACGGGATCCTGGACTTTCAGCGTCGGCCCCAACTTATCCGTGCCCAGCTGGGACAGGACGCAGGTTTGCTCGGTGCGGCCATGAACGCCAGGGCAGTGTTAGGAGGCGCACAATGAAGCGAGCCAACGTGAACCGCATCATCACCGTCACTGCCAATCCGGCGATCGACATGACCTACACCGTCCACGGGATCACCGAGGGCTCAAGCCACCGCGTACCCACCCCTTTGAGCCGTGCCGGCGGCAAGGGCATCAACGTAGCCCGGGTCACCCACCAACTCGGCTACCCCGTCCTCGCCATTGCCCCAACGGGCGGCGCGGCAGGACAGACCCTGGCTGCCGAGCTGTGGACCAGCGGCGTGCCGCACACCCTGGTGGGTGTGGCCGCCGAGACCCGCCGCAGCATAGCGCTGGTGGACACCGTTGCCGGGGAAACGTCCATTTTCAATGAGGAGGGACAGGCGCTCCTGCCGGACGATTGGCGCTCACTTCGGATCGCCGTAGTTGAGGCGGTCAGCGGAAATAGAAACCTGCAGGCCTCTGTCCTGGTCGGTTCGGGAAGCCTGCCACCGGGCGCTCCCGCGGATTTCTACCCGGAACTGGTTCGCTTGGCCCACGACGCCGGTATCCCGGCCATCATAGACACCTCCGGACCCGGAATCATCGCTGCAGCCAAAGCCGGCGCCGACATCCTCAAGCCGAATCATCACGAGCTCGCCGAAGCGACGGGGGAGTCCAGCCTTGAAGCAGCCGCTCTGGCTCTGATCGATATGGGTGCCCGCACGGTCCTGGTCAGCGCCGGCGCGGACGGCATGCTCGCCTTCGACCACGCCGCCCCGGGCGGCTACTGGAGCGCACGGCTGCCCGAAGCGCTCAGTGGCAACCCCACAGGGGCGGGCGACGCCGGTGTGGCGGCTGCCGCCGTCGCACTCGCCGAAGGCGTTACCGAGCCCCGCGACATTCTTCGCCGTGCCACCGCATGGTCGGCCGCGGCCGTTCTCATGCCCGCCGCAGGCGAAATCTCACCGCGGTACCAGGAACTTCAAGAGCAATTGATCGTCACATGGAAGGAGACCCGGTGACCCTGGTCAATACACGGGAACTCATGGACAGGGCCGCGTCAGCTGGCGCGGGCCAGGGCGCCTTCAATATCATTCACATCGAAACCGCCGAAGGCCTGGTGGCAGGGGCTGAGGCAGCCGGCGTGCCGTTGATCCTGCAGATTTCCGAGAACTGCGCCAAGTACCATGGCGGACTTGAGCCCATCGCATCGGCGGCACTGGCCATCGCCCGCTCAGCCGCTGTCCCTGTTGCCCTCCACCTGGACCACGCAGAATCCGAAGACCTTGCGCTGGCCGCTGTGGACCTCGGTTTCGGTTCCGTCATGTACGACGGCGCGCATCTGCCCTACGGTTCGAATGTAGAAGTCACGCGAAGGGTTGCCGCCTACGCCCACAAACGCGGTGTTTACGTAGAGGCCGAGCTGGGAAAAGTGGGTGGTAAAGACGGAGCACACGCTCCCGGTGTCAGAACAGACCCCGACGAAGCCCGGGCGTTCGTCGAGGCAACCGGCGTGGACGCCCTGGCCGTGGCGGTTGGCTCATCCCACGCCATGACCGAACGCAGTGCCGCCCTGGATCTGCACCTCATCACCAGGCTGAAGACAGCGGTGGGAAAACCACTGGTCCTCCACGGCTCATCCGGTGTGTCAGATGACATGCTCATAGCCGCTATCCGCGCGGGTATGACTAAGATCAACGTATCCACACATTTGAACGGGTTCTTTACCCGCGCCGTCCGTGAGTATCTCGATGCCAATCCTGCAGTGGTGGATTCCCGGAAATACATCAAGGCCGGCCGTGAAGCCCTTGTGCTGGAGTCTGCACGTATGCTGACGCTGTTCGCTAAAGCGAATTAGCGCCGAACCCGCGAAAGGCTTGTCATGACCCGCACCGATCGGCTGACTGCCATACTCGACCTCCTGGCCGAGTCCGGCCACGTGGAAGTCGAGGACATCGTGACCCGCCTGGGCGTGTCACCTGCCACGGCCCGTAGGGATCTTGACAGCCTGGCCAAGCAGCGGCTGCTGAGCCGCACCCGCGGCGGTGCAACCACCGGGTCCGTCGCCTACGACCTTCCCGGCCGGTACAACCGGGACGACCACGCCGAGGCCAAGCAGGAGATTGCTTTGGCCGCTTCAGCGTTGATCCGTCCCGGTGCAGTCATTGGCCTCAGCGGCGGTACCACCAACACGGCATTGGCTCAGGTGCTCTCCACACGGGAAGACCTCAACGCGCCATCCCACACACCCACCCTTACCGTGGTCACCAATGCGATCAACATCGCCTCACAGTTGGCTGTCCGGCCGAACATCAAAATCATGGTCACCGGTGGGATCCTCAATCCGCGCTCCTATGAACTGGTGGGTCCGTACACGGACGTCATCATGCAAAAAGTTGCCCTGGATATTGCGTTCATTGGCGTCAACGGCGTGGACCCGGATCTTGGCCCCACCATTACGGACGAAGGCGAAGCCATGGTCAACACCGTGATGGCACGCCGGGCAACAGAGTCCTATGTGGTGGCCGATTCCTCAAAAGTGGGCCGCCGTTCCTTCGCCGCCATGGCCGGCTACGATTTCAGGCACCTCATCACGGACTCCGGCATCAGCGCCGAAAACAAAGCGGCGTTTGAAGTCAAGGGAACGGAAGTCATCGTCGCGCCAGCCAGCTGATATTTGGCCGCAAGGAGAAGCTAGAAGCGCATCCTTGGTGCGTGCAGGACCGAGTCGTCTACCTCCCTGGGCACCCACTGGCTGAACGGTATATCCAGGCTGTACTGGTCGTCGTCGTTCTTTATCAAGGTGCGTAGCTCGGCGTTGTCCGGGTTGTTGAGCGATTCGAAGTATTCCACGGTCCAGTGGAACCATCGCATGCAGAACAGGCGCATGGTCAGCCCGTGAGTCACCAGGAGGGTGTTGGGGGCGTACGTAGGCTTCTGCCAGTGCCGGTACAGCGTCTCCATGAAGGATGACACCCGGTCGTACACATCCGAGCCGGACTCGCCCTCGCGGAACCGGTAGAAGAAGTGGCCGTAGAGGTTGCGCAGTTCCTTTTGGTCCTCGATCTCCCCGGCGATTTGAAAGTTTGCCCAATCCTGCTCGCGAAGCCTGGGTTCCTCTATGACCCTCTCCACCAGGGAGCCGAGGTTCATGGCTTCAAGGGTCTGATAGGCACGCAGGTAGGGGGAGACGTAGACGCAGACCTGCTCACCATCGAGCTTTCGGCGCAGGTGTTCCCCGGCGATCCTCGCCTGCTCCACGCCTAAGTCCGTCAGCGGGATGCGGTAGTCCGGCACACGGTTGTAGATGGAGGTGTCGGCATTAGCGGCAGACTGTCCATGCCGGATCATGAAGATTCTCTCAGGGGCGCCCATCTCACCAAGCATAGGGTGGCTGCCGTGCCAGGTCCGGCAAGATGCGCTGTTCCCGGCAAAGTAGCAGGGAGTAAGGGCAAGATAGGAACATGTTCCTTGCTTCCCGTCGACGGCTGCGAGCCGAAGTACTTATAGTGCTGGGTTTGTCCCTGGGTCAGTCGGCCGTTTACTCCGTAGTGCAGCTGCTGGACAAAATGACCCGGGCACCGTTGGCAGATGCCACATCAACGCTGAACCGCTCCCAGAGCACGCGCGAGTACTTTGACCTCACGTACCAACTCCTGGACATCGTGTTCGCTCTGGTGCCGGTGGCCTTGGTGTTCTACTTCCTGTCCACCCACGCACCCGGACACAAGGACGGCGGCGGTGGCTCAGCCTTCGCACGGCTCGGCTTCAACTTTGCCCGTCCCGGCAAGGACCTTCTTCAGGGTCTTGGCCTGGCGGCTGTGATTGGGATCCCCTCGCTTGGCCTGTACGCCGCCGGCCGCGCCCTGGGCATCACCACGGCGATTGTGCCCAGCGGCCTGGACGCCTATTGGTGGACGGTGCCAGTGCTGATCCTCTCGGCCATGCGCCACGCGATCGTGGAAGAAGTGATCGTGGTGGGCTACCTCATGGATCGTTTTGGCAAGTTCGGCTGGAGCATGCCGGTAGCCATTGTGGTCAGTGCCCTCCTGCGGGGAAGCTACCACCTGTACCAGGGTTTTGGGCCGTTCATCGGCAACGTGGTCATGGGGTTGGTGTTCGCGTGGATCTATACCAAGACCAAGCGGGTCATGCCCTTGGTGATTGCCCACGCATTGCTGGACATCGTAGCGTTCGTAGGTTTCAGCCTGTTCGGCAAGGCTATAGGCCTCGGTTAGAGCGCACGTTAAAGGTATTCGGCCGCCATCGCTGGGTGACGTCATTGGCACCCGCTGATGGCGGCCGAAGTTTGGAGGGAACTGCTTTAGATGGTGACGGCTCCAGTAGCGGTTTCGAAAGTGACAGCCAGGATGCCGGGGGTGCCGTGCGGTGCCATCCACTGGACTGCGACATCCTCAAGCGGCTTTTCCACCGGCTCACCCAACCACTCGGTGACGCGTTCAGCCGAGCCCGCAATGGTGAGGCTGGACATCTTGACGTCGCTCTCGTAAATCCTGGACGGGTGAAGTGAGGGGTCGCCCTCCCACTTGAGCAGGTACGGCACCTGGGGATCGGCGATCAAGCCGAGGATACCAATCTGCTGCCACACCAATTCGCGGCCGTCAGGGAACTTGCGGTTGCCCGGAACGGCGGAGCGGCCAAGGCGGTCCTCGAACGGGGCGAGGTCATCAACGGCGACGCACCAGCCCATCCAACCTCCACCGGCAGCCGACCGTGCACGGACGGCTTGGCCAAAGGGTGCTTTGTCGGAAGCAGGGTGGTCCAGGACCTCCACAACTTCCAGGTATTTGTTATCCGCGAGGGGAATGATCATGTTCCGGGTACCGAAGCGCGGGTGCACTCCGCCCCGGACAGCGTCCACTCCCAATGCCGCGGAAATTCGTTCGGTAGTGGCCAAAAGGCCATCTCGTTCACAGGCGTAAGAGACGTGATCCATGCGCATGGCTTCATCTTGGCACTTTGTGATCAGTGTCTCAGCTAAGTCAAGCCTAACTAAGGTGGGATCTGTGTAACTTTCGCTATGGGCGTCATGCGAGGACGCGAAGAGACCGAAAGATTCCATCGGCGTCATAAAGCTGTTCTGACTTCCGGACAGTTCCTAGACTGGCCCCAGTTCAGCTGCACCACACTGCTGCCAAACCCATGCGTCACGAACAGGAGAACTCCATGTCCCAAGGATGGTCTTTCGAAACCCGCCAAATCCACGCAGGCCAGGAGCCGGACTCAGCCACCGGAGCGCGCTCGCTTCCCATCTACCAGACCACGTCCTTCGTGTTCCCCAGTGCCGAGAGCGCTGCCAACCGCTTCGCCCTGGCGGAGCTCGCACCCATCTACACCCGGATCGGCAACCCGACGCAGGATGCCGTGGAGCAGCGGATCGCGAGCCTGGAAGGTGGCCTGGGAGCACTCCTGCTTAGCTCAGGACAAGCCGCGGAGACGTTCGCCATCCTGAACATTGCTGAGGCCGGCGACCACATCGTGGCGAGCCCCAGCCTGTACGGCGGCACCTACAACTTGCTTGCACACACTCTGAAGAAATTCGGCATCTCCGTCACCTTCGTGGAGGACCCGGACAAGCTGGATCAGTGGCGTGACGCCGTCCAGCCGAACACCAAGCTGTTCTTCGGCGAGGTTGTCTCCAACCCGCGGCAGGACGTGCTGGACATCGAGGGCATCGCACGCGTCGCCCACGAGGCCGGCGTGCCCCTGATCGTGGACAACACCCTGTCAACGCCGTACCTCATTCGTCCCATCGAGTGGGGCGCTGACATTGTGGTCCACTCGGCAACCAAGTATCTGGGCGGTCACGGTTCCGCAATTGCCGGCGTGATTGTGGACTCCGGCAACTTCGACTTCGGCAAGGACCCGGAACGCTTCCCCGGCTTCAACACCCCGGACCCCAGCTACAACGGGCTGGTTTACGCCAGGGACCTCGGCAAGGACGGTGCGTTGGGTGCCAACCTCTCCTACATCCTCAAGGCCCGCGTCCAGTTGCTTCGTGATCTCGGCTCGGCCGTGTCTCCGTTCAACGCCTTCCTCATTGCCCAGGGGTTGGAGACCTTGAGCCTGCGCGTGGAGCGTCACGTAGCGAACGCCACCAAGGTAGCTGAGTGGCTTGAAAGCCACGACGACGTCGAATCGGTCGCCTACGCGGGCCTGCCATCCAGCCCGTGGTATGACCGTGGCCGGAAGTACGGACCCAAGGGCACGGGGGCAATCGTTGCCTTCAACATCAAGGGTGGCGTGGAAGCGGGCAAGCGTTTTGTGGATGGTCTGGAACTGCACTCGCACGTTGCCAACATAGGTGACGTCCGCTCGCTGGTCATCCACCCGGCGTCGACGACGCACAGTCAGCTGACCGCGGAGCAGCAACTTGTTGCCGGCGTCAACCCGGGCCTGGTGCGCTTGTCCGTCGGTATCGAGCACGTAGATGACATCATCGCGGACCTCGAAGCCGGATTCCGGGCTGCCAAGGGCGCCTGACGCCCACGGCCCAACGCACCAGACCGACTGCCGCCCGCGCCGACGAAAATTCGCCGGGCGGCAGTGGCGGGTGCTCGTAGGCGAACGAAATGACCTTTGACCGTCACACTGTTGTCACATTCTTCGCCAGAACCCCCCTGTGTTTCCTAGACTCTTCGTATTAGGTCATGAGTGCCAGCACACAGCCCCGGCTTGCTGGCCGGCAACCCTCCTCCGCGGTGGGGTGCCCCGGGTGAAGACCTGGCCTGTTCGCACGCAAGGCGACGGGCAAGCGCGAGGTTAAGGTGTCAAAGGAATGACCATTACTGCTACAGCCCTTCCAAAATCCGGAGAAGAAGACGGAACCGTCAAGTACGCCGGCATCGGCCCACTGGAACTTGAAGCCGGCGGATTCCTCCCCGACGTCGTACTCGCCTATGAGACCTGGGGGCAGCTGAACGCGGATGCCTCCAACGCGGTGCTCATCCAGCACGCACTCACCGGCAGTACGCACGTAGCCCGCGGAGCCACGGACGAGGAAGGATGGTGGGAGCAACTCGTTGGTCCGGGTGCCACCATCGACACCAACAAGTTCTTTGTCATCTCCATCAACATCGTGGGCGGCTGTTACGGCAGCACCGGTCCATCATCCGAAGCCCCGGACGGACGCCCGTGGGGCTCGCGATTCCCGCTGGTCACCCTGCGCGACAGCACAGAGGCAGAGTCGCGCCTCGCCGATACCCTGGGAATCGACGCCTGGCACGCCGTATTGGGCGGATCCATGGGCGGCGCACGCGCCCTTGAGTGGGCTGTGACATACCCCCATCGGGTCAAACGCTGCGCAGTCATCGCCGTAGGCGCCTACAGCACGGCCGAGCAGATTGCTTTTGCCCAGGCACAAACCCTGGCCATCAGGCAGGACCCGAATTTCAACAACGGCGACTACTACGGTGGCCCCGCGCCTGAGCACGGTTTGGCTTTGGCCCGGCGCATCGCCCACATCACCTACCGCTCGGCACTGGAGCTGGACGTCCGCTTTGGCCGGCAAGCCCAGCACCAGGAGACTCCGCTCGCCGCCGCAGCATTGGGCGAGCGGGGCCGGTATCAGGTGGAAAGCTACCTGGACCACCAAGGAACCAAACTGGTCCGCCGCTTTGACGCCAACAGCTACATCGCCATCACCGAGGCACTGATGTCCCACGACGTCACCAGGGGGCGCGGATCGTTGGAAGCGGCGCTTTCGGGTGCCACGGCGGAGTTCTTCGTGGCGGCTGTGGACAGTGACAGGCTCTACTTCCCGGCCCAGTCCCGGGAACTGGCCGCTGCGCTGCCTGGCGAGGTGCCGGTCCACGTCATTGAAGCGCCGATCGGCCATGATGGCTTCCTCACCGAAATCGGCCAGCTCTCAGCCCAGCTCCGCGAAGCGTTTTTCGCCTAAACGCTGGTGTGCTGACCCTGCTTAAACGGCAAGGAACGTCCGATGCCAGGCAGTTCAGCCATTCATGATCTCGCCGCGCTGCCGCATGTAATCCTCCATGGCGATCTCGCCGTTGCTGAATTTTGTATCCAGCTCGGCCAGCTTGCGAGCCCGGTATCCTTGCGGCTCGGACCCGCTCGTCGAGGCGAACGGGGTGGGGGATGACGGGTTCGACGGCGGCACGGACTGCGGCGCGTCATCCACAGGGCGGATGACGGTGGGCTCGGACGGGTAGCCCGGGTAGCCCGGTGAAGGGTACCTTTGCGCCGGGTAGCCCTGTCCCGGGTAATCCTGCTGCTGGTAATTCTGCGGCGGATACCCCGGTCCCGGCAGGTTCTGCGGCGGGTACCCCGGGCCGCGGAAGGTGTCGTTCTGGATCCGGCGCGCCCGGGAGCGGTTGTACATGCGGATTCCGAGGGGAATCAGCCACGAGCAGACGATGATCCAGAAGATCAGATTGTTCACAGTGCAGGCCTCCTAGGTCTTAACCCAGCTTAGTCCTGCCACCTGGACGCGGCCCGTCTCCCGGAACAAGCCTCGGCTATTTCACACCAGCTTGGTCTCCATGCCCAGGAACAGGCCGTAACGATCCGCCTCGGCCTGCAAGGCGTCCTGCTCTGCTGCAGTTGCCGGCCGGTTCATGCGGACATCGAGTTCGCAGGCCCCGCCGGAGAAACCGTGGCGCCACCACCCAGCCAGCCTGCCGTCCACCAGGACCACGTGCATGGGTCCGTTGTCCTCGGGGAAGTATGGCGCCGTTCCACCAAGGAAGTGCCGGGACTGTGAGTAGCCCATCACGTATTCGTCGTAGCACTGGATGAGGTCCAGGCGGGGGAGCCCGGCGTCCTTAATCGCTGAAGGATGGTGGCCGTTGGTGAGAGCCCTCGCTTCTTCGGATGCCAGATAAAACTCCAGGCCATCAAAGTGAACAGTGCCCAGGCTCCCGGGGGAGATCTCCTCAGCCACGTCGATTCCCCGCTTCACGTCTTTCATGGTCAACCCGGACCACACCGCACAGTCTTTGACTGTTGCGGGGCCCCGGCTGCTGAAGTATCGCAGCGCCAATTGCCCAAGTGCCTGTTCACGATCCTCCCCGGCCAACGGTGAGGTTAGGAACCCGGGAACGCGTTCCTCGAACAAGGCATACGTTTGTTTCAGGGCGCCGCCGGCGGAACGGACGGGGGAGCCGCTGACCAGGACACGGCTGATTTCTGCGTGCATGAGGTGATAGATGAAGCCCAGGCCCTTGCTGGGGAAGCCGGCTTGTCCCAGGACTGCGGCCAGTTCCTCCCGCGTTTTGTGGGCCCCGTCCGCCACGGCCGCGGCCAGGATCCGGCCGCTTGCGGTAGCAGCGTCCTCATCGATTCCCGTCTGGCGGTACATGCCTTTGTTGCCTTGGTGGAGGCGGTCTGCGGACAATCCCATCAACCAGCCGAGGTCGTCCCGGTGCACGAAGTGCCAGGTGGGGCGGAGGATGTGTGTCCGCAGGATGGTTCCGTCCGCTACGGCCTGCTCCACGTCCGCGGCCGTGACCACCGGTGGCGAGCCGGCGGAGCTTCTCTGCGCGAGGGTCCACCTCGCATAAGCGAACTCCTGTGACTGGACGGCCAGGAGGTTACGGACCACGTCCGCATGGCCTCCGGCGTGGGGGGCCCGCAGTTGTTGCCGCCGGAGCCGTATCCGCCGGACGCTCTCCGCGGACAGGGAGCTACCACCCGGCATGGCGGACCTCGCGGCGAAGAAGCGTCACGTCAGCGGCGTGGCAACAGGGTGCCGGTGGAACCGAAGACGGGACCCGGCGTCGGACGTTTTGGACTGATGCCATCGCCGGAGGACTGATGCCGAAGCCTCCGGATCACCCATGGGACAAAGTACTCGCGGGCCCAGACGAGGTCCGAAGACCTCGCCTCACGCCACGTGCGCGGCGGCAGGGACTTTGGCATCAGGGGCTCAAGAGTGTGGTGGACGTTCAGTGCGTCCAGCACCATCATGGCGATGGTGTGATGGCCCAGCGGGGAGAAATGCAGGCGGTCGGCATCCCACATTTGGGGGTCTGCCAGCTGCCGCAAGGACCACATGTCCGCGATGATGGCGTCGTGGCGTGCAGCCACGGTCCGGAGGTTCTCGTTGTAAATGGCAACCTTGCCGCGGATACGCCCCAGAACCGATGCTGCCGTGTCCGGGCCGTTGAAAAGGACCACGGTAGCGCCGCCGGAGCTCAGCTCAGCCACAGCGGCGTCGAGCTTTTCGGCCAATAGGTCGGGATCCCCGCCTGGGCGGATGAGGTCATTGCCGCCAGCCGAAATGGACACCAGGTCCGGCTGCAGTTCCAAACACGGGCCCACTTGTTCATCGATGATCTGCTGCAGCAGCCTGCCACGGATGGCAAGGTTGGCATAGGCGAAGTCCTCTTGACCGCGGCCCAATTCCTCGGCCACTCGATCCGCCCAACCACGGTGACCGCCCGGGTTCCGGGGTTCGGGATCGCCGATGCCCTCGGTGAAGGAGTCACCCAGGGCCACGTATCGGGTCCACGGGTGGTTTTGAACGGGTTCGTGGGGCTCCGGGACGGGCTCGCCCGGCTTCAGTAATGGATTGTTCTCACTCACGCTCATATCCTGCCCCGTGACGTCGACCCTACGCCACCGTAGGTTGTTACTTGTGGGTAACTGCAAGAATGGACCCATGACTGAAGCACCCGCCTTTCCAGCCCCCGTTGTCCTGTGGTCCCACGACGAAGCCGAGCGCGCAGGCAAGCCCCTGTTGGTCCTGCTGCACGGCTACGGCTCCAACGAGGAGGACCTCTTCAGCTTGGCCGGGTTGCTTCCCGAAGGCTTCGTAGTGGCTGCCCTTCGCGCGCCGATGCCCATGGGGCCGGGCTTTACGTGGTTCCCTTTGACAGCATCGATCGACTACTCACTGGACGCCGTGAAGCACGCAGCCGAGTATGCGCTCGAATGGCTGGACACGGTCAAAGCAAACCACTCGTCAGTGACGTTGCTGGGCTTCTCCATGGGCATGGCCATGGCCACCACCATGCTCCGCTACCGTCCCGCGGACTTCGCCGCCGTCGTCGGGCTTTCAGGCTTTGTGATCGACGCCGGCGCTGACGCCGCCTTCCGGGACAGTGAACTGGACGGATCGTTGCCCATGTTCTGGGGCCGTGACCAGCAGGATCCCGTCATCACCCAAGACAAGATCGAATACACCATGGGTTGGGTGCGCAAGCACGTTGACCTCACCAAAGTGCTCTACACGGGGATGTGGCACGGCATCAACCAGCAGGAGATCGGACACGTGGGCGAGTTCCTCACCCATAAGGTCCTCACTGATTGAGTTTTTGTACAGATAACGCCCCTAAGAGCCGTTCTGGAGGGCGTTATCTGTACAAAATCTCAGTGCGTCAGGCTGCGGTGATCCGGACCGTCTGGCCGTTGACGGTGACGGTATCTCCGACGTGGAGTTGGCGTCCGCGGCGGTCATCAATTTCGTTGTTGACCTTAACCAACCCGTTCTTGATGAGCTCCGTGGCTTCAACGCCGTCCTCCACCAGATTGGCGAGCTTCAACAGCTGGCCTAGGCGGATCATGTCGTCGCGGATGGGGATCTCTTCAATTTCGGGGTTGCTCATAGAGCAATGATGCCTGAAGTAGTGTGGTGACGGTGCCGCAGCCTTCTCCCCGTCCCACCCTCCCGCTGGTCATTGGCCTCCCTATTGCCGTAGCGACAGGCCTGGTCATCCCGCTTCAAGCAAGGATCAACGGGGCCCTCGGCGCGAAACTGGACGACGGCATCGCCGCATCTGTGGTGAGCTTCACCACAGGGCTCCTGCTCATCAGCGCCATCTCCCTTGCCACGCCCAGGGGCAGGGCCGGCCTGCAGCGGATCATTCCTGCTGTCCGGAACCGCAGTTTTCCCCGCTTCTATGTCATGGCCGGTGCCATTGGCGCTCTGTTCGTCTTTGCCCAGTCGTTCACGGTTGCCCTGTTGGGCGTTGCGTTGTTCACGGTCGCGGCCGTTACGGGACAAACGCTCAGTGGCTTGCTCGTGGACCGCATGGGAATCGGCCCGGGAGGAAAACGCGCCATCACCGGAGTTCGGGTCCTTGGCAGTGTCCTGACCGTGGCCGCCGTCGCATGGGCTGTTTCACCGCGGTTCGGCGGCGACGCCGACGTCGCCTCGCTCGTTTTGCCGGTCCTCCTGCCGTTGGCCGCCGGTTTCTTCATGAGCTTCCAGCAGGCTATGAACGGCACTGCCACAGTGCATTATGGGACGCCCATCGCCGCCACCCTGGTGAACTTCATTGCCGGGTCAGCCATCTTGTGGATCGCGTGGATCATCAAGCTGTCCGTGGCCGGGCCGGGTAATCCGCTGCCCGGTGAGTGGTGGTACTACCTTGGTGGCCCCATGGGCTGCCTCTTCATTGGACTGGCGGCCCTGCTGGTCCGCAGCTTGGGCGTCCTGATCACGGGTTTGGGCATGATCGCCGGGCAACTGGTGGGATCGTTGGTGCTCGACGTCGTGATCCCCAGTCCCGGAGCGGTGGTCGCCTTGCCCACGGTGCTGGGTACGGTGCTGACGCTCATTGCGATCATCGTGGCCACGTTGCCCTGGCCCAAGGGAGCATTCGCACGAAGATCAACGGCCAAAGGCCGGTAGGGTTAGAGGAACAACTTTCCCCCAGCACCCCGCCGGACAACCTCGTCCGGATTCCGGGGCAAACCACCGCGGACCGCACCCAGCGGCCCTGTAGAACAAATGGAGTTACCCATGGCAGCAAAATCCGTCCTTGACCAGGTCATTTCACTCTCCAAGCGGAGGGGCTTTGTCTTCCAGGCCGGTGAAATCTATGGTGGCTCCCGTTCTGCGTGGGACTACGGTCCCCTCGGTGCGGAGCTGAAGGAAAACATCAAGCGCCAGTGGTGGCAGAGCATGGTTCGCGGCCGCGAAGATGTTGTAGGCCTGGACTCCTCGGTCATCCTTCCCCGCCAGGTATGGGAAGCATCCGGTCACGTGGAGGTTTTCTCCGACCCCCTGGTTGAGTGCCTTTCCTGTCACAAGCGCTACCGTGCCGACCACCTCGAGGAAGAGTACGAGGAAAAGAAGGGCCGCCCGGCAGAAAATGGCCTGGCGGACATCGTCTGCGCAAACTGCGGCACCCGCGGACAGTGGACAGAGCCCCAGGAATTCTCCGGTCTGCTGAAGACCTTCCTCGGCCCGGTGGCCAGCGACGAAGGCATGCACTACCTTCGTCCCGAAACGGCCCAGGGCATTTTTGTGAACTTCAACAACGTCCTGACCACATCCCGGAAGAAGCCGCCGTTCGGCATCGGCCAGATCGGTAAGTCGTTCCGTAACGAAATCACGCCGGGCAACTTCATTTTCCGTACCCGCGAATTCGAGCAGATGGAAATGGAATTCTTCGTCGAGCCCGGCACGGACGAAGAATGGCACCAGTACTGGATGAAGGAACGCATGTCCTGGTACACGGGCCTGGGCATCCGTGAAGACAACCTCCGATTCTTTGAGCACCCGCTGGAGAAGCTCAGCCACTACTCCAAGGGCACCACGGACATCGAATACCGCTTTGGTTTCCAGGGCTCCGAGTGGGGCGAGCTCGAGGGCATCGCCAACCGCACGGACTTTGACCTCTCCACCCACGCCAAGGCCTCCGGCACGGACCTGAGCTACTTCAACCAGGCCACCAACGAGCGTTACACCCCGTACGTGATCGAGCCCGCCGCCGGCCTGACCCGCTCCTTCATGGCCTTCCTGATCGACGCTTACACCGAGGACGAGGCACCCAATGCCAAGGGCGGCGTCGATGTCCGCACCGTGCTGAAACTGGATCCGCGCCTGGCTCCGGTCAAGGCCGCCGTCCTGCCGCTGAGCCGTAACGAGGACCTGTCCCCGAAGGCAAAGGCACTGGGCGCCCAGCTGCGCAAGAACTGGAACATCGACTTCGACGACGCCGGCGCCATCGGCCGCCGCTACCGTCGCCAGGACGAAATCGGTACCCCGTTCTGTATCACCGTGGACTTCGACACCCTGGAAGACCAGGCCGTCACCATTCGTGAGCGCGACACCATGAGCCAGGAACGTGTGTCCCTGGACAAGGTTGAGGGCTACCTTGCAGCACGCCTGATCGGCGCCTAGCCGTGGCTTTGGATTACCGCGAATGGAAGGAAGGCGATGACCTCGCCCTCCTGGAAATCTGGGGCGGCCCGGAAACACTCCCCGCAGAGCAGTTCCGTGCAGCACTGGCGCCTTCGAGCAACCAGCCGTGGCGCCGCTGCATCGTGGCCGAGGACGTGGTGGATGGCGTACGGATTCCCGTCGCTGCAGGTGTTGTCCATGAGGCTTCGCTGCACCCCGAACGGCTCTGGGCGTACGTTGAGGTTGCCAAAGACCACCGCCGTGAAGGCGTGGGTGCCACCCTGCTGACCATGCTGCGCCGGGAAGCCGGGAACTCGCCGTCGGGCGTTTCCAAATTGCGCAGCAAGGTGGAGCCGGACACTGCCGGTGCTGCATTTGCTGCGGCAGCGGGACTTTCGCCCATTCAGCGCTCGCAACTGGTGGTGGTGAAGCCAGAGCCGTTGTCCCTGCCGCGTTTTGGCGACGGTTCCGAGGAAGCCGCCTCAGAGCGCGTGGAAGACCTGGCTACAGGTTCGGTGGAACTGAGCGACGTGGTGGGCAAGTACTACTCCCACGTCCACCACTGGGACAGCCCCGGAGAGCTGAGCATTGCCACAGTGCAGCGTTTGTTCCTGCATGACCTGACCGGCGCGCACGGGGCAATCGTCCTGCGCGCACCCAAAGCGAGTGCGTTCGGCCAAGGCGTTCCTGCCAGCCGGAAAGGTAAGATCCAGGCGTTCGCCATCAGCTACGCCCAAGGCAATTCCGACGAGCCGTCTGATGTCTTCCTTGGACACGATCCCCTGCTGTCCGCCGAGGAAGCAGCGGCCGCGGTCCGGGACCTGCTGGCACTCATTGCCTACCAGCACCCGGTCCTGCTGGAAGTTGACGAATCCATGACGGCGCTCCGCACGGTTCTTGATCCGCTGCTGGAATCCGGAAAAGCCCATGTGCGGGGCGCAGACACCCTGATCGTCAGCGACTGACCACATCTTCGGCACGCCCGGATCCCACGTTGCCCGCATCCCGCGGGCCGCGTGGGATCCTGCGTTTAAATGCAGCTGTGCCCGCGTAGGGTTAAGGCATGAGGTTTTGCTGCTGATGGGCCACGGTCACTCCCACGGTCATTCTGAAAATTCCGAGCCAACCCCGCAGGCCATTGCGTCGCGGAAGCGGGCCAACTGGATTCTCGCGGCCATTCTTGTTCCGGTGGGCGTCCTGACGCTCGTGGCCATGATGGTCCTGTGGCCTTCCGGCAGCCGCGAGGGCATCACGTTTTCAAGCCCATACCAACCCGCCCCCGGGGTCACGTTCGACACTGGCAGGATTCAGAGCGTGGTGGTGGAAAGCTGCACGCAGACGGGTCAAAGCAACACGGGCCAGGGCAACACCGGCCAAAGCAACACCGACCAAACTGACACGGGCCAGAACAGCCAGTCCGGCGGATCCCAGTGCACGTTCGCCTTCACGGAGCCGGATAAGGGCGGGGACGTGGTGAAGGTTGTCATCAACCCTGACGTGGCCATGTCCCACGGCGTGGATGTGGGGGACTCCATCCGGTACCTCAACCTGTCCGCCGTCCAGGGGGCAAGTGCGGGAAGCGGCGCCCCGGCTTATGTATTTGTGGACTTTGTCCGCAGCATTCCCATCGCCCTCCTGGCTGTCCTGTACGCAGCGGTGGTCATCGCGGTGGCCCGTTGGCGCGGCTTCCGGGCGCTTCTTGGCCTGGTGGGTGCCTATTTTGTCCTGGTGAGCTTCATTCTGCCGGGTTTGGTGGAAGGAAAACCGCCGCTCCTGCTGGCTCTGGTGGGCTCTACGGTGATCATGATCGGGGTCCTGTACTTTGCGCACGGGTTCTCGGCGCGAACGTCTACGGCTCTGCTGGGCACGATCTTTGGGCTCAGCATCACTGCGCTGTTGGCGGCGTGGGCTACGGACGCCGCTAATTTGGCCGGAGTGGGGAACCACGACGCTTCAACGCTGGTGAACATGTCCCCGCAGATCTCGATCTCCGGGATCATCCTCTGCGGCCTCATCATTTCCGGCCTGGGCGTTCTCAACGATGTGACCATCACACAGTCCTCCGCAGTGTGGGAACTTTACGAACTGGCGCCCAACACCAGTGCCCGCAAGCTGTTCTCCTCGGCTATGCGGATCGGGCGGGACCACATCGCTTCCACCGTCTACACCATCGCCTTTGCCTACGCCGGCGCCGCACTTCCCATCCTCATCATTGTGATGCTCTATGACCGCCCGCTCGCGGAAGCACTGACCAGTGCCGAGCTGTCCGAGGAAGTCATCCGCACCTTGGTGGGCTCCATCGGCCTGGTTCTTGCCATCCCCGTCACCACCCTGATCGCTGTCCTGGTGGTGAAGGCCACCGGCATAAAGCGCCTTGCCGCAGCAGGCGGGGCCTCGGTGAGTCCCGATGAGCTTAGGGACACCGGTTCGCTGGCAGCAGCCGCCGTCGTCGCGGGTTCAGGGTCGGAGGACACGCACGACGCCGATACGCGCCTTGACGCTCACGGCAAGCCGGCACGCCCGGGTAGCCGACGTGCACAACGGGAAGCGGAGCGCCGCGGCGGAAGCAACGACAACACCACCTGACGCCGGGTCTGGATCTTGCCCCCAGGGCCCGCCTGAGTACGGTGTGCTGGACGATCAAGCAGGGGATTCGGTGGGCTGTCCGCCGATTTGCCCGGATTTGCAACAATGGTTAGGTGACTGTTGTAGCAACGCCCCCCGCACCAAAGCTTGAGCTCCCGCCATTGAAGCTTGGCAGGATCACCGTGGATACCCCCGTGATCCTTGCCCCGATGGCCGGCATCACCAACTCGGCCTTCCGCAGGCTCTGCCGTGAATACGGCGGCGGCATGTACGTGGCCGAGATGGTGACGTCCCGTGCCCTTGTGGAGCGGACGCCGGAATCGTTGCGCATCATCTCCCATGATGAGGACGAGAAAGTCCGTTCCGTGCAGCTCTACGGCGTGGATCCTGTGACGGTGGGCGCCGCGGTGCGGATGCTGGTGGAAGAGGACCGGGCCGATCACATCGACCTCAACTTCGGCTGCCCCGTGCCCAAGGTCACCCGGCGCGGTGGCGGTTCAGCGCTTCCCTGGAAGATCGATCTGTTCACCTCAATCGTCAATACAGCAGTCAAGGAAGCCGCCAAGGGCGATATCCCGCTCACCATCAAAATGCGCAAAGGCATTGATGAGGATCACCTGACGTACCTCGACGCCGGCCGGATCGCCCGCGACGCCGGAGTAGCCGCCGTCGCACTTCACGGCAGGACTGCCGCGCAGTTCTATTCCGGCCAGGCCGACTGGTCCGCCATTGCCCGCCTCCGCGAAGCTCTGCCGGACATCCCGGTGCTGGGCAACGGCGACATTTGGTCTGCCGAGGATGCAGTTCGCATGGTCCGGGAAACCGGTGTGGACGGTGTCGTAGTGGGCCGCGGTTGCCAGGGCCGCCCCTGGTTGTTCGGCGACCTCCAGGCAGCGTTTGAGGGCAGCGACCAGCGGCACCGCCCCGGGCTTCGGGAAGTGGCGGAGGGCGTCTACCGCCATGCTGAGCTGATGGTGGAGACCTTCGGCAACGATGAATACAAGGCACTCCGTGAGATCCGCAAGCACATGGCCTGGTACTTCAAGGGCTATGTTGTGGGTGGCGAACTCCGCGCCAAACTGGCCACCGTTCCCACCCTCGAGGTGCTGCGCGAATACCTTGATGAACTGGATATGGACTCGCCCTACCCGGGAGTCGATTCCGAGGGCCCCCGCGGCCGCGCTGGTTCGCCCAAGAAGCCTGCGTTGCCCAAGGACTGGCTGGAGAGCCGTCAGCTGAACGCTGAACAGAGCGCGGATATCTCGGCCGCAGAGCTGGACGTTTCGGGCGGCTAGCCTCACACGTGTAAGACTGACTCAAGAAGCTCCACACCCCGGCGCTTGAAGGAGGCAGATACCCATGGGAACCGAAGCGATTCTTGGCCACGACGGGACGGCCCACGATTTTGTGCTGGCCATCCCCGGATACGCCGAGGCAGATTCCGCGCGGTGGGTCGAAGAGCCCCGCAAGAGCAACTATCGCTCCGACTTTGAACGGGACCGCGCCAGGGTCCTGCACTCCTCGGCGTTGCGCAGGCTCGGCGCAAAAACGCAGGTAGTTGCCCCGGACACGGATGACTTTGTCCGAACCAGGTTGACCCACAGCCTGGAGGTGGCGCAGGTAGGCCGCGAACTGGGCCGGTCCCTCGGCTGTGATCCTGATGTGGTGGACACTGCATGCCTAAGCCACGATCTCGGCCATCCGCCCTTCGGCCACAACGGTGAGTCCGCGCTCAATGAAGTTGCGCACACCATTGGCGGCTTCGAAGGCAACGCCCAAACCCTGCGGCTCCTGACCCGCCTGGAACCCAAGGTACTGGCAGAGGACGGCAGGCCTGCAGGACTCAACCTGACCCGTGCCAGCCTGGACGCCGCGTCCAAGTACCCGTGGTCCGCCGTCGATGCTCCTGTCATTCATGGGCACCGCACCAGCAAATTCGGCGCCTACGAGGACGATCTTCCCGTCTTTGAATGGCTGCGTGAAGGCGCTCCGGGCAACCGTTCCTGCATCGAGGCCCAGGTGATGGACCTTGCAGACGATATTTCCTACTCGGTTCACGATGTTGAGGATGCGATCGTCGCCGGTCATTTCCAGCTCAAATGGATGGAAAACCCGGACCACCGGGCGCGCGTGGTGGGCTACACCAAGCAGTGGTATTTGCCGCACAACGATCCCGCCGAGATTGATGCTGCCCTTGCCCGCCTGGAAGCCACCAAAGTTTGGGTCCGCGAAGCTGACGGCAGCCGGAAATCCATGGCTGCGCTGAAGGATATGACCAGCCAGTTGATAGGCCGGTTCTGCCAGAGTGCCATGGAAACCACCCGCGCTCATTTCGGCCCGGCCAACCTCACCCGGTACGACGCCGAGCTCATGGTTCCCGAGGAGACCGTCACTGAGATTGCGGTCCTCAAGGGCCTGGCCACCACGTTCGTGATCTCCACCGATCACCGCCAGCCGGTGTACGAGCGTCAACGCGAAGTGCTGCACGCACTGGTCGGCGTCTTGAACGCCACAGGTGACCGTCACCTGGAGCCGATGTTTGCCTCTGACTGGCGCGACGCCGTCGACGACGGTGCGCGGCTGCGCGTGGTGATCGACCAAGTCGCTTCGCTGACGGACGTCTCCGCGTTGGCCATGTATGAGCGGCTTGTGGGAAGCCTTCCCTCGCTCTGGTAGCCCGCGGAACCCTGCCGTTAACGGCGGGGACGCCCGGGGCGAGCGACTAGGATGGTGACGTGGCTGGCCTGATCAAACGTGAAGATATAGACGAAGTACGCCAGCGCACGGATATCAAGGAAGTCGTTGACGGTTACGTCACCCTCAAGGGCGCCGGGCTAGGCAGTTTCAAAGGCCTGTGCCCGTTCCACGACGAACGCTCACCCTCGTTCACTGTCCGCCCGCAAGTGGGCCGATACCACTGCTTCGGATGTGGGGAAGACGGCGATGCTATCTCCTTTGTCCAGAAAATGGACCATAGCTCGTTCCACGAGGCCGTAGAGAAACTGGCTGCCAGAATCGGCTATGAGCTGCGCTATGAGGATGGCGGCACCGGTCCCAGCCGTGAAGAGGTGGGCAAGCGCCAACGCCTGTTGGACGCTCACAAGATCGCCGATGAGTTCTTCCGTGCGCAGTTGCTGACGCCGGGAGCTGCCGAGGGGCGGAACTTCCTGGACGGCCGCGGTTTCGACCGCGCCGCCGCCGAACATTTTGGCGTCGGATACGCGCCCCAGGGCTGGGACGCACTGTTGAAGCATCTCCGAGGCCGTGGGTTCACTGATGCTGAGTTGAAGCTCACAGGCATGTTCTCGGAAGGAAACCGGGGAATCTACGATCGTTTCCGTGGAAGGCTGATCTGGCCCATCAGGGACATCGCAGGCGACACCATCGGCTTCGGCGCCCGGAAGCTCTACGAGGACGACCAAGGCCCCAAATACCTGAACACTCCTGAAACCACGCTGTACAAGAAATCCCAAGTCCTCTACGGGATCGACATCGCCAAACGGAACATCGCCAAGGAACGTCAATTGGTAGTGGTGGAGGGATACACGGACGTCATGGCCTGCCACCTCGCCGGAGTTACGACGGCGGTGGCCACCTGTGGTACTGCTTTCGGTACCGAGCACATCAAGGTGGCCCGGCGGCTGCTCTCGGACGACGGCAGCGGGGGAGAGGTCATCTTCACCTTCGACGGCGATGCCGCCGGCCAAAAAGCTGCCCTGCGGGCATTCGAAGAAGACCAGCGGTTCCAAGCCCAGACGTACGTGGCTGTTGAACCCAGCGGCGCCGATCCCTGTGATCTTCGTCAACTCAAGGGCGATTCCGCGGTGCGGGATCTGATTAGCAGCCGGAAACCCCTCTTTGAGTTCGCCATCAAGGCCTCGCTCCGCAGGCACAACCTCGACACCGTGGAAGGGCGCGTGGCCGCCTTGCGCGAAGCCGCCCCCGTGGTGGCGCAAATCAGGGACTCTGCCGCGCGGCCGGGCTACACCCGCGAACTTGCCGGGTGGCTGGGCATGCCCATCGAAGAGGTCAGTCGATTCGTTGGCGGAGCTGCCAAGCGCGCCGCCGCGGGCGGCGCGGGAGAACAGTCGACGGCACCGGCGTCGAGCGGTCCCGTCTTCCAACGGCCCGATCCCCGGGACCCCATAGCCGGTATGGAACGCCAAGCGCTTGAAGTGGTCCTCCAGGAGCCATCAGTGCTGGGCGGGGGAGCCTGGGAGCGTTTCGAGGCCTCGCAGTTCACCACTCCTGCTTACGCCGCCGTCCACACTGCCGTGCGGGCTGCCGGTCTGGCACACTCGGATGACCCCGTGGCGTGGGTGGAGCAGGTCCGTCAGGAAGTCCCCGAGCCCTTGAGGCCACTGGTCTCGGAGTTGGCAGTGACGCCCCTGCCGGCGAGCACTGCCGAGGCCATGCAGCGGTACTGCCGTGACATCCTGGCCCGTCTTTTCGAATTGCAGATCACCAGGATCAAAGCAGACAAGATGGGTCAGCTGCAGCGCTTGGATGCAGGTGCCAATCCGGAGGAGTTCCAGCGGCTGAACCGGGAGCTGATGCAACTCGAAATGGAGCGCAGGTCGCTGCGTTCGGACGGTTGAAAGCGCCGATTTCACTTTCCGGCGGGCCCCTGTTAAGCTAGTAACCGCTTCATTCCTCCGTAGCTCAATTGGCAGAGCATTCGACTGTTAATCGAAGGGTTACTGGTTCAAGTCCAGTCGGAGGAGCGCGCAATACCCCCGTTTCGAGTCTTCGAAACGGGGGTATTTTTATACCCCCGAGGGGTATGGGGAGTCGATTTCGCATTCCGGTAGAACCTTTGCTAAAGTCATAACCGCTTCATTCCTCCGTAGCTCAATTGGCAGAGCATTCGACTGTTAATCGAAGGGTTACTGGTTCAAGTCCAGTCGGAGGAGCAACAGGACCCCGTACCGGCTTTTCAGCTGGTGCGGGGTCTGCTTTTTGATCACACAAAATCCATCTCCACTTGCAGGAACCGGGCCGCCTCGACCACCGCCGCCAGGAAGGAATCCTGCTCGGTGGGCGGAGTCCGGGGTTCCCGGGGATGCCATTCGTGGGGCGCCGAATAAACGCGGGTAAAGCCGCCTCCTGGCGGGGCATAGAAGATGCCAAAGCGTTGGACCGGCCATTCCGGCGAGGTCTCCGGTGCGACCAACAGCGCGGCGTCGGTTTCGAGGTTGTACCACTGGGCAATGGGTCTGCGACGGTCATCGGTAAAGAGCCCGGCGGCGTAAAGTGCAGCCGACTGAGGGCTGGTCACCGAGCACAGGCGGTCCCACCACAGCGGCAGGATGCGTTCATCCCGACGCTGCCACGGTGCCGGAAGCGGCTGCAGCTCTTGCCCATGTGGCACAGCTCAACTTTATCGCCGGTCCCGGGCTGGCAAAAGGGCAAAGGCTATTTTGAGAGTCCAAGCCTTGGGTACAGTACGTCGAAACCCTTGGTCAGGCCTGCGTTCAACGCCAAGCCAACGTGACCGCCGTTAGGCACTTCGTAGTACGTCACGGTCATCCCAGCATCCCGGGCGGCAGCGGAGACTGCCTTGGCGGCTGCCACGTACGTGGTGTCGTCCGAGCCTACGGTGAAAACTGCCGTTGTGTTAGGGAACTGCTTGCCTTTCATGTTGTTGATGGGCTTCTGGGCATCGTAGGCAGCCTGGTTGCCATCGAAGATCGATGCAAGGTTGCCGGCCGGGTCCTCCGCGCCGGGAAATTCCTCGCCGGAGATGTCCACCACGTTGCCCCACATCTGCGGGTATTTGACCGCGAACGAGATTGCGCATTGGCCGCCATTGGAGTAGCCGGCTATGGTCCAGTGTTCGCGGTCCTCGAGGATGTTCAAGTTCGCTTTTGCCCAATTCACCACGTCCTGGTTGATGTACTTCTCAACGTTGCCGTACTTGGCGGTGTCCAGGCAGAGGGTGTCATTCTGGTCGGGGCCGATCTGGTCTGCCACGATTGCGATGGGGGCAAGGCCGTTGTTCCTGGCTGCGAACTCGTCCAGGGCGGCCGAAACGTATTGCGGATCAGGAAGTCCCGGCTGGCCCATCATGAGGACGAACAAGGGCAGCTTGGGCGGATGTGCCGTGAGGGCGGCAGGGGGCAGGTAGATGCCCGCAGGCCTGGCGACAAAACCGGAGGCGGTGGCTGGTATGACCTGGGTTCCTGCTTCGCCCTTCGCCGGCTGGTCGGCAGGGGGCTTCCAGCTCTGCCATAGCGGACCGGCCGGGACAGGGGCGTCCGGGTCAGGTTTGGCCAGTTGAATGGCGTCCTCCGTGGAGATTCCCAGCGCTGAGCCCAAGGTTTTGTTGAGCCCGAACTCGGTGTTGATGCCCAGACCGGCCACCACCACGAACACCGGAATCGAGAGAGCCGCCACTACCTTCCGCCAGCGCTGACTATGGCGGAAACTGACTACGGCCAGACTCACGGCGGCAAAGCAGGAAATCGCCCAGAACCACACCCGCGGCGTCAGCCCCACATGAAAGACGTCCATGACGTCCTCCACGAGCCACACGGTCAACCACCCGAACAGTCCCGCCACCACAATCGCCGTGATCGCGGTACGGGCCCAACGCGCTGACGGTCTCAGGAACAACAGCAGGAAAAAGCCGACGCCGATCACCCCGGCGATGATCATGACGACGGGGCCGCTGATCTCGAGCTTCAAGAGCTCGTTCATGACCGGGAGGTCCGCTCGTGCCTCATGCGGCTGGCTCCTTGGCTACCATTTGCCGCAACAGCCCGGCGCTCTGCGTGGGGGACAGCCCCGGCAGGTAGGCCGAACCCACCGCGATGCCGATGGAAGGCAAGGCCAACGGGTCCTGGTAGTACATGTATAGCGTCCTGTGTTCGGGCTGGAACCTTGATTTGAAAGCGGCCAAGGATTTGAAACCGTACATGGGTTCCAGGGCGTTTCCCAGGAGCGCAAGGACGCGGTCCAAAGCGCTGCGGTCTCCATCGCCGGCACCGGCCCCTGCAGTGGCGAGCGGTGAGCCGGATAGGGAGATTTGGGGTACTTCTTCTTTGAAGTGGGTCACGGCAGAGGCGATCAGGAATTCCATGACGCCCTTGAAACCTGTGGTGCGGCGGCGCATGAAGTCCAAGGTCCACCCTGAGATGACCCCGTGGGTGAAGACCGGGAGCCAGCTGGTTACCCCGTGGACCAATCCGTCGTCATCCACCGCCACGCAGCAGAGCACCTCGGGATCTTTGAGCTCGTTCAAGCCGCCCAGGGTGAAGCCCATCTCCGGAAGGGCCTTATCGGCCACCCATTCTTCGGAGATCTCAGCCAGCTGCGCCCTGATTCCCGGAGGCATCTCAGGGTAGGGGTACCAGTGATCCTTGATGGCAAGTTTGTCTGCGCGGTTGAGTGCGGTCCGGACGTTCTGCCACTCTTTCCCCTTGAAGGTCATGGCCTGGACGTTGAGGAGTGTCTCTTCAGCTACTTCCAATTTCCTGAAGCCGTGGGGGAGCAGTGGGACATCCAGCTCTGCCGTTGCCGAATAGAAGCACGGGATCAGGCCCAGGTTGGCGCAGTGCTTGACGAAACCCGTCGCTGCCTCGGCATGGTGCTCCTCAGCGCCGAAAGGGCCGGCAACGGTGAGGGCCACCCCGTTATGGACCTGATAGGCGATTCCAGCTTTCCTGTCCGGGGTGAACCAGTACTGGTTGTTGTCCCAGAGAGCCATCCAGGACAACGTGCCGCCGCCATCATGCAGCAGTTCCCTGGCGTGTCCCAGATCCGCCGCCGGATCGGTGGCCAGCATCCTGAACCGCCGGAAGTTGTTCAGGACCAGCACCAGGATGCAGAGCCAGATGATGTCCCCGCCCAGGCCGTACAGCACTGTGCTGAGCAGGCCCTGGGGCAGGGCCACCACGAAGGGGACCGGGAAAGGTACCAGGATGTGGGTCAGTTGCCCGGCAAGGTCCAACAGGGTGGAGCGGCCCGGGTTGCCTTCGAGGAACCAGAAGATCACATAGAAGATCACAGCGGCCACAGCCAGAACGAGCGAGGTCCGGCCAAGAACCCGGTACCCGGCGTCGCTGGATTCGACGCGGAACTTATGCCGGTTCACCAGAAGCAGCACCGCGATGATGACAGGCGCGAGGACTGCGGGGACCGCGTACAGCAGGAGGTAGGCGAAGTCGTCATCGCCTAGTGTGACCCCCGGATCGGTCACGTACTGAAGGATGGAGAGGACAGTTACGGCTGCCAGATACAGCTGGATCACAAGGGTCAGCCGGTACGCGAGCCGCCGGCCGCGCCTCAGACCCTCAGCGCAGACCAGCAACAGCAGCACAGGAATCAGCGTCAGGATGGCCGCGCCGAAGCTCTGGACACCCACGATGCTTTGCAGGGTGACACAGTTGTTGTCGTTATTGCAGGCTTCCTGAACCTCATCGGCGTCGGGACTTGCCTGAAGCATCACCTCGGAAACCACCGACAGGGGGCCGACTTCCCACGTTCCGGTCAGTTGCGTCAGCAAAGGTCCCACCGCGAAGACACCCACCACGGTGCCCACCAGGAAACGTGTTTCGCGAAGGCTTGAGGAGTGCAACGAGCCTGCCCTGCGGCGCAGGACCAGCGACTGGATGGCCCAACCTGCCAGGATGCCGATCACGGCCCCGGCAAGCGCCTGCAGGGTTTGGGCGACCCCAACGAACAAGGCAAACATCAGCGTGGCGGCCAGCAACCACGTCCGCAGGCGCCGACGCCACAGTGCATCAAGCGCCGCCGTCGAACATCCCAGCGCTGCGGCGGCGCCACCATAGGCGCCCACTACATATTCGCCGCCCAGGAAACTGAGCCATTGGTCGCTGGCATCCGTTCCGAAGGTCACCAGCACCACAAGTACCAGGGCACTGAGGGCTGAACCGGCAATGAAAGCAGCCAGGGCCAGCCAAGGCCCCATAACGCGTTCGGCGATGCCCACACCCACCAGGATCGCCGCTGTGCAGGCCAGGTAGTCGAGCAAGGAGGAGGCGAAGAACCCCGAGGTGAAGATTGACCACCACGGTCCTGGCTCCACTGCCAAGCCAATTCCCACTTGATCCAGCAGATCTTGTCCGGGGCCGTTGACGAGGCTGCCGGAGATAGCGCCCAGCACCCAAAGGAGCACCACCAGCGCCAGCGTCAGCGGCAACCTCCGTAAGGTTGCCAAGCCGCGAACACTGCCCCGGAATACAACAGCCGTGCTCATGTGATGTCCCCTTCACCGGTTCAAGCACCGGTTACCCGGCTGGCCACCATTCTGCCCTGCGGTACGCGGTTAGGGGAGGGGTTGGTGGTTCCCGACGTCGGCGGGTCGCCTGCGGGGCCGGCTTAGTCATGCTTGCAGCTGGCTTAGTCCCGCTTCCAAGGGCCGGGGTTCACGCGGTAGAGCACAGCGGCGCCGATCACGGCGCCCAGGATGGCGCCGAACAGTGCGCTTCCCGCGGCGCGACCGAGAAGAGCACCGGCCAGGGCTCCAAGCAAGGCGCCAAGGAAGAGGCCCCTGCCGTTGCGGTGCGGTTTATTAGTCATGGTCACAGCCTACGGGGCCGGTTCTCAAGAGCCGGTCCTCAGGAGTCGGCCTAATGAATAGACGGAACCGACCGCGGCCGCACAACCAGCCAAAGCGCCGCAATAGCGCCAGTGATGCAGACGGCCATGACCGCGCCCATGGGTACAGCGGAGCTGACGCCCAGCCAACCCACCACCGGCGGGACAATACCGGCCATCATGAATTGGGATGCGCCCAGGAGCGATGCAGCGGTGCCCGCTTGCGCGCCGTGGTTGGCCAGGGACAGGACCTGAACGCACGGGAACATGAAGCCAGTGGCGCAAATGTAGAACCACAGAGGGATGAGGATGCCCCACAAACCCACATGGAACAGGTCAAGCACCACGATCAGCAGGGCGATGAACAGCATGAAGGCCGTAGCACCGGCCACGATCCACTGCGGAGCCACCCGTCGGATCAGTCGGGAGCTGATCTGTACGCCTGCCACGATGCCCAAGGAGTTGATACCGAACAGGATGCCGTATTCCTGCGGCGAAAAGCCGTAGACGTTTTGGAAAAGAAAGGTCGATGCTGATAGATAAGCGAAAAGTCCACCGAAATTCAGGCTTCCCACCAGCACCATGCCCACAAAGATCCTGTCCGTCAGGACGGTCTTGTAGCGCTGGCGCACGGTGACAGTGGATTTTCCCCGCTGCTCAGCCGGAAGTGTTTCCCGGATGAAGAAGATCGAAGCAAGGATGACCAGCAGTCCATAAGCGGCCAGGAAGAAAAAGATGCCCGGCCAAGGGAAAGCCAACAGCAGCTGGGAGCCGATGACCGGCGCCAGGATGGGGGCCAATCCGTTAACCAGCGACATCCGCGAGAACATCCGGACCATGGAGTAGCCGTGGAAGAGATCCCGGACCATGGCCATGGCCACCACGCCACCTCCGGCAGCACCGATCCCCATGAGCACGCGGAATAACGACAACATCCCGATGTCTGTGGCAAGCGCCGCACCCAGCGATGAGCCGATATGCACGGCTGTGGCCAGAATGAGCGGAAGCCGACGCCCCACCTTGTCACTGAAGGGTCCCACCAGCAGTTGGCCGAGCCCGAAGCCAACCGTGGTACCGGTCAGAGTGAGCTGGATCGCCGCCGCCGAGACATCAAAACTCTCTTCCAAAGCGGGGAACGCCGGAAGATAGAGGTCGATCGTGAAAGGACCGAGGGCGGTCAGTGCACCCAACAAGAGAATGTAGACGAGTTTTTCGCGTCGGCTCAGAGAATCGCCCGGAGCAATGGGAGAGGTCACGATCATCTATCCTATGGCCCGGATCATATTTATTGGACGTATGACGGGCGCGCCGGGGCATGATGCCGAAAGTTCAGCAGGAACCTGAATGATAGCTTTGAGGACAGGTGTCCGCGGGGATGGTTTTTCGCCGCGTTCGCCTTACACGATGCCCAGAGGAAGCAGTTAGGCGGAACCCATGAGTGGACGTCACACCGGCCGGCCCAGTCAAGGACCAGCCATTCGTACTTTGCCGAAGACCCTCAAGCTCGTAGCAAGGCTGGCTCCGAGGCAACTCAACGACGAAATAGCCTTGGCGAAGGTTGAACTCAAGCGAAAAGCCACGCAGGTTGGCATCGCCGGTGCCTTCTTCGGAGTAGCGCTTGTGTTCATGGCGCTCCTGGTCATTGCACTGGTTGTCGCGGCGATCCTGGGATTGGCCACCATTATGCCTGGCTGGCTGGCGGCTCTGATTGTTGCCGCCTTTTTCCTGGTGATTGTGGCCATCGCGTCCCTGATTGGTATTGCCAAGTTCAAGAAGGCCATGCCCTTGGTCCCCGAGGACACCATCCGGGGGATCAAACATGATCTGGGAATCGCCAAGGAAGGCTCTGACTTCGACGAGTCCATCCTCGATCCCAACTCGCCCGCCGCCAAGGCAGCCAAGGCCGAAAAGGAAGCGGCTGCGCAGAAGGCCAAGGCAGAGAAGGCTGCAAAGGAAGCCGCCAAGGAAGCCGATGCCGTCAAGGCGCCCACCGAAGCCGAGCTTCGCTCGCGCCTGAAGCGCCGCCGCGAACACCTCACGGGCGTTCGCGACGAGCTCGGTGAGCAGCTGGACGTCAAGAAACAGGGCCAGGCCCTGCTGCAGAGCGCCAATGGAAAGTTCCAGGAGAGCAGGGAATTCGCTGCGGCGAAGTTTGCCGACCTTGGAGACTCCGTCCCTGAGAGCCTCACCGAACGGCTTGCCGCCCGGTGGAAGGACCTTGCTGCGTTTGCCACGGCTGCAGTGGTGTTCGTTGTTGCACTGCGGAAGTTACTGAAGAAGTAGCAGCCAGCGGCGCCACCAACACTGAAGACGAGGAAGGGGGAGAAGATGAGATTGATCGGAGCTGGGTCGCACCCTGACCGGCCGCAGGTTGATCACGACCTCATCTTCACTGTCCCCAACATCCTCACGGTACTTCGCTTCATGGGTGTGCCACTGTTCGTCTGGCTCGTCCTGTCCGAACAGGAGTACGGTTTCGCGGTCCTGGTGCTCGTCATCATGGGCAGTACCGACTGGGTGGATGGCTACATCGCCAGACGCTTCGACCAGACTTCCAAGCTTGGCCGGATCCTGGATCCCATGGCAGACCGGGCCGCACTGCTGGCGGTCGCCTTCACACTGGCGATTGCCGGCGTCGTGCAGTGGTGGTACCTGGCCGCGCTACTGGTGCCGGACGCCGTCCTGGCTGTTGCATCCCTGATCTACTTCCGGAGCCACCCGGACCTTCCGGTGAGCATCATCGGCAAGATCCGCACGGGGCTGCTGCTGATTGGTACGCCGTTGCTGGTCCTGTCCAAGTTGCCCATTGCCTTCACCGACGTCTACTTCGTGGCCGCCTGGACGTTCCTGGGCCTGGGCCTGATCGGCCACTGGATAGCCGCTTACAACTACTACTGGGCCATCCTGCGCAAAGGAAAAGAATTGAAAACCGACGACGGCGGACGAGGCTGATGGTCTGGCTGGCGGTTTTTCTCGCGGTACTTGGTGCCTTCTTCCTCGCCATCGGCGCCCAGCGGCAGGGCAGCGCCGTGAAAGCCGACACCGGCGGCTTGGCGCTAAGCTCCAACGGTTTCCTGCGGCTCCTGCGGAATCCCCGATGGATGCTGGGCCTGCTGTTCCTCGCCCTCGGAATGGTGATGAACGCCATCGCCTTGGTCTCAGCACCTCTCACGGTGGTGCAGCCTATTGGTGCCATTGCGCTGGTGATCACCACAGTGGTCAATGCCAAGGACCAAGGTTTGAGCATCAACCGTGCAACCGTGGTGGCCATCAGTGCCTGTGTGACTGGTTCGGCGCTTTTCGTGCTCCTGGCCGTCAACGTCACGCAGGAGAACCATCACGTCAACAGCGACGACGAACTGACAATCGTTCTCCTCCTGGCCCTTGCGGTGGGCATTTTTGGGACACTTGCGGTTCTGTTCAAACACCGGATGAGTGCCTTCATCTACATTTTGGGAGCCGGTGTCCTGTTCGGCTTCGTCGCCGTTTTGACCCGCATCATCGGCAAGCACCTGCTGGACCCCAACGGCTTGTTCCTGCTGAACGTTCAGTGGTACACGCTGATAGCGATCGTGGCCGCCGGGGGACTGGGGTCATGGTTCGTTCAGAGCGCTTATTCCGGCGGCCCACCGGACCTGGTCATTGCCGGCCTGACCGTGATCGACCCCATGGTGGGCATCGCAATTGGCATTGTGATTCTGGGTGAGCTTCGTCCCGATGTCCACGCCGTGATGGCCATCGCCATGGCGGCGGCCGCTACGCTTGCTATCGTGGGGGTTATTGCCCTAAGCCGGCACCATCCGGAAGTCACCAAACGCAAGAAGGATGCAAAGGCGGCTGCCAACCGGAAAGCCCAGGGCAAAGCTTGACCTTGCGCCACCGCTGTTGCGGGCGGCAACCCGGCGACACCGCAGCATTGCCACAAGCAGTGCTGTCCGCACCGTGACCATCAGGAGTTCTCCACGTGACCATTCCCGACACCAACAAGCCCCTCACTATTCTGATTGCCGCGGATACCTACCCGCCGCATGTCAACGGTGCCGCCCAGTTCGGCTACCGCCTGGCCAAGGGGATGACGGCACGCGGACACAACGTGCACGTATTGGCCTGCCGTCCGGACACAGGCAAGAGCTATACCGAGTTCCGCGATGAAGCCACCGTTCACCGGCTCCGCTCGCATGGCGTTTTCACCCATGAGTACTTCCGTATTTGCTTCCCGTGGGAAATCAAGAAGGAAATCAGCCTCCTCTTCGACAAAGTCCAGCCTGACGTCGTTCACATCCAGAGCCACTACATGATCGGTGAACACGTCCTCTACGAGGCCGTGAAACGCGGCATCAGGGTTGTGGCCACCAACCACTTCATGCCCGAGAACCTCAACCCGTTCCTGCCCTTCCCGCAGTGGTTCAAGGACATTGTGGGACGAGTTTCGTGGAAAGACATGGGCAAGGTCATGGGCCAGGCCGACGTGGTCACCACACCCACACCGCTCGCTGCCAAGGCCATGCACCAGCACGCTTTCCTGCGGAAGGTCCTGCCCCTTTCCAACGGCATCGACTCGTCCGCGTACGAGCTGCAGCCAGGTGAAGTCATTGAGCCGCATGCCAACCCCACCGTCCTGTTCGTGGGCCGGCTTGCCGAAGAAAAGCACATCAACGTGCTGATCGATGCCGTGGCCAAGACTCCACGGGAACTGAACGTGAACCTCGAAATCGTGGGTGGCGGCGAAGTTCGCCCAGCCCTTGAAGCCCAGGTAGCTAAGCTTGGGCTGGGGGACCGGGTGAGGTTCCTCGGGCTGGCCAGCGACGAGGACTTGCGTGAGGCCTACATCAAGGCCGACATTTTCTGCATGCCCGGGACAGCCGAGCTTCAGTCACTGGTGACGCTGGAGGCCATGTCTGCTTCCACTCCTGTGCTGCTGGCCAACGCCATGGCGCTGCCGCATTTGGTTCGCGACGGGGAGAACGGTTACCTCTTCACCCCCAACGACAGCAACGAGTTGGCGGCAAGGATCACCCAACTGGTGGAACTTCCCCGGGACGAGCTTGAGGCCATGGGCAAGTTGAGCCGCGAGATGGTGGAGCCGCACAGCATCAACAGCACCCTTCAGACCTTCGAGGACCTCTACCGGGGCGCTACGTACGAGGACATGGTGGTGTGACAAAAGCACTCTCCAGGACCTATTAGAATTGCTGGAGTGCTTTGCCCGGAACTGCTGCTTTGCGGTGGCCGGACCGGGCATCAAGGGGCTATAGCTCAGCTGGTTAGAGCGCGGGACTCATAATCCTAAGGTCCTCGGTTCAAGTCCGAGTAGCCCTACATTTCATGCAGGAGCCGTGGCCGATGATCCATCGTCGGCCACGGCTCTTGCTGTCACTGGTCGCTAAGAGCGGCTGACAACTCGTGGCGAAGGCGTGCTTCCTCGCCACTGCCCGTGGTGGGCAAACGCACGAGGCGGATCTTGTGGGCGCGGCAGATGGCGTCTTTGAGTGCATCCCGCGCGCGCTGCATCGGATTGTTCTCATGGAACGCATAACCATCCACCTCAACGGCAAGAACGGGAATGTTGCTGATGCGGTTGTAGACCACAAAGTCCAAAGTTGCGCGGTTTTGGACGTAGGAATGCTGGTCGGGCGTGAGCATCGACAGGTCCGGCAGCAGGCTCCTCAGCACGACCTGCGGAGCTATGGCCAAGTCGCTGAAAGGCTCATCCCCGATCAGTACAGTCAGCAGCGTCCATACGATGTTTTCCGAGGGGAACTGTGAGGTGCCCCGGACCCTGCTGGCAAAGGGCCTCAAAAGAGTCGAATACTCCGTGTACAAGAGGTCGAAGACAGACAACACACTGCTGTCAAAAACACCATCGTCCGGGTTTCGGTATCGGATGAAGTGAACCAGATCCCGAAGGTGGCGACTTGTTGGAAGCATCTCATGGTTGGTTACCAGCACGAACCGCTTCACCGCGCGGGAAACTGCGACATTGACCAAATGGGGGTCGTCCACAAAGCCAATGCCAGATTGCCCGCTGTTCGTTTCGTCCAGGACAGTGCTCATGATGATTACGGACTTTTGCCGCCCCTGAAACTTGTGGACTGTATCGGCCTGGATGTTATTGAGCAGTGCCTCTGTGACCTTGTCCACTTGCCGCCGATAGGGTGTGACCACGCCGATGTCGTGGTCAGGAATGCCTGAACAGAACTGGTCGAGTACTTCCTTGGCAATGACGTCTGCCTCGCGCTGGTTGGTTCGGCCACCACTGAGGTGCTGACGCATGTGGTTCCCGGCAGCAGTACGGACTACGACGAGAGGCCGGCCCTCAGCGTCGCCGGTGGTATAGGGAACGAGTTGCCCGCCGTAGAACTTCCTGTTGCAATAGTCGATGATCGCAGGATCGCACCGGTAGTGCTCCCGGAGCATGGTGCGCGGAAGGTCGGCCCCGAATTGCCCGATCATCGAGGACAGAATGTTGTGCAGCGTGTAATCGACGTTTGGTGACGGTGCTTTCAAGGCGTTCCTTGAGGCTTTTTCGTCGGTGATGTGTTGGAGCTGCTGCAGGTCGCCCACAACGATGACGTTCCGGGCACATGAGAGCGCCAGACCGGCAGCGAGCAGATCAACCTGGGACGCTTCGTCGATGATCAAGTAATCCAGGAGCGTTCCCGTGGGAACGTTTCTTCGCAAGGAGTGGCAGGTGCTGAGTACTACCGGATAGTCGGAGGTGAATTCCGCGAAGGCAGTCTTGTAACTGCTTTCCGTGTAGGTCCTTCTCCGCTTCCGGGCATATCGAAGATGGAGTGCCGCGTCGAGCCGTTGCCTGGAGGCCAGCTGATGGTCCTCTTCCAGAGCCGGGTAGTCCTCGGCAGCCAGAATCTCATTCCCTCTATCAATGAGGCGCCCCAGCTCTGCGATTTTCTTATGGTAATAGGCGCCCTGCAGACCCAGGACAACATCAGTGTCGCTGCTGTTCGCTTTGCCCAGTGCCCCGTATCGCAGTCGAAGTCCCATGCGTCTGAAGAACCTGCGCAGCGGACCCTCATCCTGAGGGACGGAGGACGTCTCGGCCAGAAATTCGAGGATGCGGCGGGACGAGCCGGGCAGGGTCGGTACTGCGCTCAGTCCATCGGAGTCAGGGTGGGTCGCGTGAAGGAAGAAATGGCGCCTCTCGAGTTTGAACGCTTCCAACTCCTGCTTCCACTGCGCCAGCTGCAGGGCCGTCTCCTGTAAGCCGCGCAAGCGTTTGTCGAGGGCAGCTACCTGCTCCGCTGGAGGCGCTTCGTGGCGGGGTCTGCTGAGGAAGCGATCGACATCGGCATTTCTGCTTTCCTGACGGGCGAAGAATTCGTCCATTTTCTCCTTGCGTCGAAGGTCCGCCACGATGTAGCCCACACCTTCTTGCCCGAGTTTGTCGCGAACGTTCTCAACTGCGGCGTTATTGAAGGAGACGACTCCAACCGTCTTGCCCGGAACGGCGACAATGTTGGCGACGACGTTGAGTATGGTTTGCGTCTTTCCTGTTCCGGGCGGACCGTCGATCACGGAGATTCGGTGGCTGAAGCCCTTCAGCAGGGCCTCACGTTGGCTGATGTTAGAGGGGAAGGGCAGGATGGGGTGCTGTTGATCCTGCCCTGCGGAATCAATGGACTGACCCTGGAGGTAAAGTTCCAGCGCGCTTCCTTTCGGGATGTTCCGAAAATTCTCATACTGCCGGCGGAGTGGGTCATCCTCCCGCAGCTTCGACGACACATCCCGCCAGTAATCAAGGACTGCTTGGGCCTTTAGTTCTTCATCGGACGGCCGGGCGATGGCTATCTCAGTGTCCTGACAACTTTGATACCCGATTCCCGAACCAGCCGCGTGAAAAACACGCCACCATGTTCCCTGGGGCGACTCGAAGCGGAGAACCTCTGTAACGCCGTCAAGCACCCTGCCCCGAATGGTCACCGTGTCCTGGCGCCCAAGGTTTGTCGACGCCGGATTCCGCAGGATGATGACGTTTTCCGCTGAGTACTTGTAGCTCTTTCCGGAACCAAAGGTCAGCCGCACGAAGGCGCCGTCGGCACGGTACTCCACCACCTCAGAGGTCTTGTCATCAAGACCTTTGTGGTGGCGGCTACGGACCAGAATCGCCTCGCGTCGTGGATTGATCATCGGAAAGTCCCCCAGTTGAGTGCGGCGCATCACAACCGACGTTACAGAACGGTCGCGTGGGAACAGTGCATTGGTGACCGGGATTGGGATGCCCTCCATTGCGGGGACCGTAGAACGTGCGGTATGTTACTGAACAGTAACTTACTACCTGCCGGTACCTTGGCTGCACCGTTTCCCATCGAGGCTGTGCAGTTCTTCCGGACCTGATGTGGTCGCAGGCGACCACCCTTGAAGGAGCGAATATGTCCAACGCTGCATTCGACGCCACCAACCTCCCGTATGCCGACGGCGACTTCTACGCCTTCGAGCAGATGCTGACAGGAAAAGAGCAGGACCGTCTGGCGGAAGTCCGCGAATTCCTCACCCGCGAAGTCAAGCCCATTGCCGTGGATTGCTGGAACCGTGGCGAGTTCCCCATGGACCTCATCCCCAAGCTTGGCGAACTGGATCTCGTCAGCCCGGTTCGGCGTCAGGGGTACTCCAACCTGTTCTCCGGCATGCTCCACGCAGAAGTGACCCGTGCTGACGCTTCGATCGCCACGTTCATGGGTGTCCACGACGGGCTCTTCACGGGCTCGATTGAGGCCCTGGCGTCGCAGGAGCAGAAGGATGCCTGGCTGCCGGACATTTACTCCCTGAAGAAGATCGGCGCCTTCGGACTGACCGAGCCCCTGGGTGGCTCCGACGTCGCTGGTGGAACGCGCACCACCGCCAAGCGGGACGGCGACACCTGGATTCTCAACGGCGCCAAGCGCTGGATCGGCAATGCCACGTTCTCCGACTGGGTGGTCATCTACGCCAAGGACGTGGAGGACAACCAAGTCAAGGCGTTCCTGGTGGACACCGCACTTCCGGGCTACTCGGCCAGCAAGATCGAGAACAAGATCTCCCTGCGTACGGTCCAGAACGCGGATATCGTTCTGGACAACGTGGTGGTGCCGGACTTCTTCAAGCTTGCCAACGGCAACAGCTTCCGTGATACCAACAAGGTGCTCAAGGTGACCCGTCTGGCTGTGGCCTGGCAGGCTGTGGGGCTGCAGATGGCTGCCTTCGATGTCGCCCGCAGTTACGCCGTGGAGCGTCAGCAATTCGGGCGGCCGCTGGCGGCGTTCCAGTTGGTGCAGAACCAGTTGGTCCAGATTCTCGGAAACACCGTAGCCTCCATGGGCATGATGGTTCGCCTGGCCCAACTCGAAGACGCGGGTGTGGCCAAGGACGAGCAGTCGGCTCTGGCGAAGGCCTTCACTACGGCACGCATGCGCGAAAGCGTTGCGCTGGGACGCAGCATCCTGGGCGGCAACGGAATCGTTACGGACTACGGAATGGCCAAGATCTTCTCCGATGCGGAGGCCATCTACTCCTACGAGGGCACGCATGAGATCAACACTTTGGTGACCGGCCGTGCCATTACGGGCGTTTCTGCCATCGTCTAAGACGCTTGCTGCGTGGCGGGGACCCATCTTCGGCGGCGATCAGTGCAGCGGCAACAGGACGGATGGCCGCATGTCCTCCACGAGACCCAGGGGATTGACATAGTCCTCGCCGCGCCGCACGCCCCAATGAAGGCATGCGGCGCTGTTGCAGTGACCGGGCTCTACGGTGCCCATAACCTGACCCTTGCGCACGGTGTCACCGGCTTTGAGTTCACTGCTCACCGGCTCGAAGCTGCTCTTGAGGCCATCGCCGTGATCGATGGTCACTACAGGACGGTCAACCACGACGCCGACAAAGGTCACCACGCCATCCGACGGCGCGGTGACCGGGCCGCCGTCGGGCGTTGGCCCTAAATCAACACCCCGATGCCCGCTGAGCCAGGGCTTGTCCGGCGGGTCGAACGTTCGCAGCACGGCAGGTTTGGGGGAGAGGGGCCAACTCCAGCGTGGGTTGACCGGCGCAGGCGTCATGGCAGTGGTCGCCACGACGGTCAGGGCGGCAACAGCGGCCATCAGGGCCTTCAAAAACGTCATGGACCAAGCCTTCTGCCGAACGCCCCCTGGATCGATCCCCGGGCTTCCGTATGTGGATAACGCGTGGTTTCCTACGGTCAAAGCGGTGGGGTCGCTGTAGTACACTTGGTGGAGCAGTTTGCTGTGCCCTCGAGCTTGTTCAGGAGCATGTCTCATTCAGATGTGCGGGGGTCCCAGGCTGACTACGCGTATCCAGCCCTCCACCAGCGAAGCCTCACGGTTTTGTGCTGCGGAGGATTGTGCCTCTTGCGGTCCGGCAGAGCTTAGGCTCCATGCCGGATGAGAAGCGCAATGGATGCCAGGAGCCGCGCCCATCCGGGCAAAGGCTAAACAACCGTCAACTATTGGCAGGGTAAGAGCAGTCCCATGGGCTCTCTCATGAATGACCTGCCGGAAGGAGCGTCGGCATGCCCGTCGTAACTATGCGCCAGCTGCTTGACAGCGGCGTCCACTTTGGACACCAGACCCGTCGTTGGAACCCGAAGATGAAGCGCTTCATCTTCACGGAGCGCAACGGCATCTACATCATTGACCTTCAGCAGTCGCTGTCCTACATCGACCGCGCTTACGAGTTCGTCAAGGCTACTGTTGCCCACGGCGGCACCGTCCTGTTCGTCGGCACCAAGAAGCAGGCTCAGGAAGCAATTGCCGAGCAGGCTACGCGCGTCGGCCAGCCGTACGTCAACCAGCGTTGGTTGGGCGGTATGCTCACCAACTTCCAGACCGTCGCCAAGCGTATCCAGCGCATGAAGGAACTCGAAGAGATCAACTTCGACGACGTCGCCGGTTCGGCTTACACCAAGAAGGAGCTCCTGCTCCTCAAGCGTGAACTCACCAAGCTTGAGTCCAACCTCGGTGGTATCCGCAACCTGACCAAGGCTCCCTCGGTCCTCTGGGTTGTTGACACCAAGAAGGAACACCTTGCTGTTGACGAAGCCAAGAAGCTGAACATCCCGGTTGTTGCCATCCTGGACACCAACTGCGATCCCGACGAAGTTGACTTCCCGATCCCGGGCAACGACGACGCCATCCGCTCCGTCAACCTGCTGACCCGCGTTGTTGCCGACGCCGTGGCTGAGGGCCTCATCGCCCGCAACCAGCGCGCAACCGGCACCACCGAAGCTCCGGAAGAGCCGCTGGCTGAGTGGGAGCGCGAGCTCCTCGAAGGCAGCAAGGCCGAAGAAGCAGCGGCAACCGAGGCTCCGGCAGCAGAAGCTCCCGCAGCTGAGGCTCCCGAGGCAACTGAAGCTGCAGCCGGCGAAGCCGAAGAAGCCAAGTAAATCTGGACCTTCCCTGATACCCGAAACGGCACCAGGGGCAACTGACAGGATGGCGGCTCACACGGTGGGCTGCCGTCCTGTCAGTTATGTAAACACACAAATTTCTAGACAGAGGGGTTCACATGGCGAACTACACTGCTGCTGACATCAAGGCCCTGCGCGAGCGCACCGGCGCCGGCATGATGGACGTCAAGAAGGCTCTTGACGAAGCCAACGGTGACGCCGAGAAGGCCATCGAAATCATCCGCATCAAGGGCCTCAAGGGTGCTACCAAGCGCGAAGGCCGTTCCACTGCTGAAGGCCTGGTTGCTGCCAAGGTCAACGGTGGCGTTGGCGTAATGATCGAGGTCAACTGCGAAACTGACTTCGTTGCCAAGGCTGACAAGTTCATCCAGCTGGCTGACAAGGTCCTCAACGTTGCAGTCGAGTCCGGCGCAGCCGATCTCGACACCCTGCTGGCCACCGAGGTTGACGGCAAGCCGTTGTCCGAGGTTGTTGTCGAAGAGGGCGCAGTCCTCGGCGAAAAGGTTGTTGTCCGCCGTATCTCCCGCGTTGAGGGCACCACGGTTGACGCTTACCTGCACAAGACCTCCAAGGACCTCCCGGCCCAGGTCGGCGTCCTGTTTGCTGTTGACGGTGAAGGCGAAGCCGCTTCCACCGCCGCACACGACATCGCTGTCCACGTTGCAGCCATGGCTCCGAACTACCTGACCCGCGAGGATGTCCCGGCCGAATTGGTCGAGTCCGAGCGTCGCATCGCCGAAGAGACCGCAAAGGCTGAAGGCAAGCCCGAAGCTGCGCTCTCCAAGATTGTGGAAGGCCGCGTGACGGGCTTCTACAAGGGCGAAGTTCTGGTTGACCAGGCATTCGCCAAGGATTCCAAGAAGACCGTTGCACAGGTCCTCGAAGAAGCCGGCGTCAAGGCAACCGCAGTAACCCGTTTCCGCGTCGGAAACTAGTACTACATGAAAAGGGGTGGTCACTTCGGTGGCCGCCCCTTTTTCATGCACCCGTCCGGGTAGTACCTGCGCGGACCCACAGCACGATAATCTAGCCAAAGTCCACCAACGGGAAGGCACCATGGAAACCGTCAACACTGCTATCCAGCCCGAGAAGACCCGCCGCCGTGTACTTCTGAAGCTCTCCGGCGAGGTCATCGGCGGAGGCAAGCTCGGCGTCGATCCCGAGACAGTGCGCGCCATCGCCAAGCAGATCGCAGCCGCGGTCACTGAAGTCGAAGTGGCAATCGTCGTAGGCGGGGGTAACTTCTTCCGCGGCGCCGAACTGTCGCAAAGCGGCATGGACCGCTCCCGCGCCGATTACATGGGCATGCTGGGCACCGTGATGAACTGCCTGGCCCTGCAGGACTTCCTGGAGCAAGCCGGAGTGGAAACCCGCGTCCAGAGCGCCATCACCATGGGACAGGTTGCAGAGGCCTACATTCCGCGCCGCGCTATCCGCCATATGGAAAAGGGCCGTGTGGTCATTTTCGGTGCGGGTGCAGGACTGCCTTACTTCTCCACTGATACTGTCGCGGCGCAGCGCGCCCTTGAAGTGCACGCCGACGTGGTCCTCATGGCCAAGAGCGGCGTGGACGGCGTTTACACCGCCGATCCCAAGAAGGACCCCACTGCCGAGAAGCTGGATGTCCTCAGTTACGACGACGCCCTCCGCCGTGACATCCGCGTCATGGACCAGACCGCAATGACCATGTGCAAGGACAACAGCCTGTCCATGGTGGTCTTTGGCATGGAAGGCGAGGGCAACGTTACCCGCGCCATCCTCGGCGAAACGCTGGGAACCCTGGTTACTCCCTAGCAAGGGCTAGGATATTTCTAGGACCGTCCGCCCCTGGTGGCGGATCTTTACTGTGCATTGCTTTACTGTGCATTGCCGCCTGCAGTTGGGCAGCAACTATTTCTGAGGAGAAACCCGTGATCGAAGAGACCTTGCTCGAAGCCGGCGAGAAGATGGACAAGGCGGTGGAGGTAGCCAAGGACGATTTCGCCTCGATCCGTACGGGCCGGGCCAACCCCGCCCTCTACAACAAGGTGATCGTCGAGTATTACGGCACGCCTACTCCGCTCCAGCAGCTGGCCTCCTTCGGGGTGCCGGATGCCCGCACCATCCTGATTACCCCTTACGATAAAACCGCCCTGCGTGACATCGAGAAGGCCCTGAGCGACTCCGAGGTTGGCGCCAACCCCTCCAATGATGGCAACGTCATTCGCGTGACCATCCCGGAACTCACCAAAGAGCGCCGCAAAGAGTACGTGAAGATCGTCAAGGGCAAGGGTGAGGACGCCAAGGTTTCCATCCGTAGCATCCGCCGCAAAGCCAAGGATTCGCTGGACAAGCTCGTCAAGGACGGCGAAGCCGGCGAAGACGAGGGTGCACGCGCTGAGAAGGAACTCGACGCCCTGACCAAGCAGCACGTTGACAGCATCGACGAACTGCTCAAGCGCAAGGAAGCCGAGCTGCTCGAGGTCTGATGAACCAGGCTGAGCCGGCGCCCGCTGAGCGGGTCCCGACACGCGATACCCCCAAGCGCGCCAGGCGCGTGCGCAAGAACCCCACACCCAAGGCGGGCCGGAATCTTCCGGCCGCCATCGGCGTCGGGCTTGCCATGCTTTTGGCCGTTTTGGGCGGCTTGCTGTTCCTCCCGCTGGGATTCGTCCTCCTCACTACCGCTTTTGCGGTGCTGGGTGTCTGGGAGGTTTATAGGGCCCTTGAGGCGCAGGGCACCCGGATGCCGGTCATCCCCGTGATGATCGGCAGCTTGGTTATGCCGGTGTCTGCCTACTTCGGCGGACTTGAAGGTTTGCTTTTCACTATGACGGCGAGTTCTGTGGCCGTCTTGTTGTGGCGCTCCATAGAGAGCGCTGCAGGGGCGCCGCGGAGCGTGTTCGCCGGTGTCTTCACCCTGGCGTGGATTCCTTTCCTCATCAGTTTCGCCTCGCTTTCCCTGCACACCGCCGGCGGGCCCACTCCTGTGGGTTTCTGGCCCGACGGAATTCCCGAAGGCGCCTGGCAGATCGCGTCCATGCTGTTGTTGGTGGTATCCAATGACACGTTCGGGTACATTGTTGGCGCCTCCTTCGGGAAGCACCCCATGGCGCCAAAGATCAGCCCCAAGAAGTCGTGGGAGGGCTTCGCGGGGTCCGTCGCCGGGGCCATGCTGATTGGCGTCCTTGCGTGCATCTTCCTGCTTGACAGGCCTTGGTGGGTGGGTCTTGTGCTGGCCGTGGGAATGGTAGCCGCATCAACCGCCGGTGATCTCGCCGAGTCCATGGTCAAACGCGAACTTGGCGTCAAGGACATGAGCAGCATCCTGCCCGGCCATGGCGGCATCATGGACCGCCTGGACTCCATCGTGTTCGCAGCCCCCGTAGCCTATGTTCTGTTCGCGCTGCTGAGCGGCGTCTGACAACCCAATGAAGGAAAACTAGTGGCCTTGGATATTCGACGCCAGATCCCCGCAACGTTTGAGCGCGTGGAGCGCAGCAAGTACGGCTATAACGCCAAACAGGTGGACCAGTTCCTCCAGCGCGCCCGGACATCGTTTGAGAACCCGGTAGGCACGGCGGACCAAGTGGCCAGCGTGGACGTCAGGGCCGTGGCTTTTGATCCCGTCAAGGGCGGCTACGATGCCAACAGCGTCGATGCCGCACTGGACCGGTTGGAGGACGCGTTTGCGCGCAGGGAGAGGGACGACCTCATCAGCCAGCAGGGCGAAGAAGCCTGGCTGCGGCAGATCGGCAAACTCTCCGGCATTCTCCGCGGCAGGCTTCACAGGCCCGACGGCGAGCGGTTCCGTCGCCCGTCGGGGAAGCGGACCCGCAGCTACAACGTCGAGGATGTCGATGCCCTGTGCGCCGAGCTCATCGGGTACCTGGAACACGATCAGGCCCTGAGCGTAGACACTGTGCGCCGGGCTGTTTTCCGGGCAGCCAAGGGTGCCGAGGGGTACGAGGAAGCCCAGGTGGACGCTTTTCTCGCCCGGGTTGTGGAGCTCATGGCGGCCATCGACTGATCAGTAACACGGGGTTGGTTTAGGCCTTGCGGGGAGTCGGCGAGATTGGCGGGTTGTTCTTGTAAGCCTGGTCGTAGGCGCGCTTGCCCACAAGCATGGACCCGGTGAAGAAGGCCAAGGCTACAAAGACCGCGATTGAGACGAAGACTGGTATGGGGAGTCCCATTGCCAGGAGCGCGGACCCCGACCACAACGCCATCAAGGCCGAGTTGGCTGTGATCATGAAGATCATGCTGCTGCCGGCCAGTTGGCTCAACGAGCTCCGCGGGCCCAGAAAGTAGTAGGTCTGGTCGGAGCCGGCCAAATCGTCGTGGTACGCCGCCATAAGATAGCGGGCCATCCCCGGATCGAGTTCCACATACGCAGCCCGCAGCCTGTTCATGGCGATCACATACATCAGGTCTTCCATGCCGACGTTCAGTACGCGAACCTGAGTCAGAAAACCGACCATGACGTCGATGCACAGGATGGTCAGCGCGAAGGCCCTGAATGCGTCTGAAAACTGGGTGGCATTGCCCACCAGTGCCACACTGAGCAGGCTTGCCGACGTGAAAGTCAGGAACATGCTGATGCGGGTGAGGACTTCACCTTGGGTGGTGCTCCTTGATGCCAGCAGGCTCCAGTGTTCCGTGGCCAACAACTGCGCGCGAACGCTGGGAGATAACTCCGGTGTGGGCGGCGGTTCTGGACCGGCGGCGCCCGGTTCCTCGGACATGGCGCCATTGTCCACCCTGCGGGGGCAGCGGACAACGGCTTGACGCCGCTACCTTTCGGTCGCTACGGGCCTCTCCGGCACATGCAGCCGCGACATCACCCGGTTCACTGACGCCGGAACACGGTTCTTGGTGATGATCGACACCGTCACGGTCACCGCGAATGCTGCAGGCACGCTCCACGCCGCAGGCTGAGCCAACCACGCCGGCGCATTCCCGGGGCCCATGAGGGTGCCCACCACCATGGCGCCCCCGCAAAGGAGCGCCCCTGTCAGCATGCCCGCGATGGCGCCGGCGTCGGTCAGTCCGCGCCACCAGATCCCCAGCAACAACAGCGGGCAGATGGTGGACGCTGTGAAAGCAAAGACCAAGCCAACGCTTCCTGCCAGCGCAAGAGTGTCTGTCATCAACGCAAAACCCAAAGGTACGACGGCGGCCAGCACCGCAGCGAGGCGGAAGCCCCTCACGCTTCCTCCAAAGAGGTCCTGGCTGATGACGCCGGACAGTGAAACAACCAGCCCGCACGTCGTGGACAGGAAGGCGGCGAACGCACCGGCGACTACCAAGGCGGACAGGAGGTCACCGGCCATGCCTCCCACGAGTTTGCCGGGCAGCAACAAGACCAGGGCGTCGGCTTGCCCGGACTGTGCCAGTTCCGGCGCGAACATCCTGCCCAAGGCCCCGGACAGGGTAGGAAAGAGGTAGAAGACGGAGAGCAGCCCCAGCACAATGAGGGTTGTCCGGCGGGCCGATTGGCCGTCCGGGTTGGTGTAGAACCTCACCAGGACGTGGGGGAGGCCCAGGGTTCCGAAGAGTAACGCCACCAGAAGTGATATGTGCTGGTACGCCCCGGCAGCCCCTTGGCCGGTGGGATTGACGGGCAGAGGTGCTTGTGGTTGCGTGCCGTTACCTGCCAGCACCAGTAGGACGAACATGACGGGCACCGCCAGCGCAGTCAGTTTCAGCCAGTACTGGAAAGCCTGAACGAAAGTGATCGAGCGCATGCCACCGGCAGCCACCGTCAAGCACACCACCACCACTACCGCCGTCGAACCGACCCAGGACGGCAGGCCGGTGGTGATCCGGATAGCGAGCGCGGCGCCGTGGAGTTGCGGCACGATGTATAGCCAGCCGACGGCCACCACCATCAGGCTGGTCACCCGGCGGACCAGCTGTGAGTCCAACCGTGCTTCGGTGAAATCCGGAATGGTGTAGGCGCCGGAGCGACGCAGGGGAGCGGCCACGAAGAGTAGCAGCATCAGGTAGCCGGCCGTGTATCCAACAGGGAACCAGAGTGCGTCGGTTCCTGAAAGCAGGATCAGCCCGGCGACGCCCAGGAAGCTGGCGGCTGAGAGATATTCGCCGCCGATTGCAGAAGCGTTCCACCAGGGCGGAACGGTTCGTGAGGCCACATAGAAATCGCCGGTGGTCCGTGAAATGCGCAGGCCGTAGAAGCCAATGGCGGCCGTCGCGATGGAAACGGCGAGGAAAGCGAAGAGGCCAACGGCTGGGTTCACTTGTCCTCCACAAGGTCCCTGTAGCGTGCCTCGTTGCGGGCTGCTGCACGATTGTAAAGCCAGGCGCTGAGCCCGATCACGGGGTAGATGCCGGCGCCCAGTACCAGCCAATCCAACGGAATCCCTGCGATTCTTGTCTCCGCCACCCCGGGGCCGTAGACCAGAAAGAGTGCGAGCACGGCGAGGATAATCAGGAACCCGCAGGCCACCACCAGGGCCAACCGTAGTTGGGACCGGATCAGGGAGCGGATGAAAAGACGTCCGGCGTCGGAGTCTTCGCTGTCCTCCCGGGGATAGGGCGACCTGCCCGGCGCAGCTGTGGCCGACTGCCGTGGCGCCGTGACACGGACGCGTGTCATCCTTGCGGCCGGATGCGGGTGGAGTGCAGCTTTTCCCTGACCGAGGGCAGGTGCCTGCGACTGATGGGCAGTTCAGCGCCGGCCACCGCGACGCTCGGCCCTGTGGCGGACAGCTTGAGGTGCTGTACGTGGTTCAGGGCGATGAGATAGGAGCGATGGATCCGGATGAACCCGGCTCCCGCCCATTTTTGTTCGAGATCGCTGAGGGGAACCCGGATCAGGTAACTGGCTTCGGCGGTGTGCAGTCTTGCGTAGTCCCCTTGGGCCTGCACGTAGGTGACGTCGTCGCGGCGGATCATGCGGGTGGTGCTGCCGAGGTCCACCGTGATCATTTCCGGCGCTGGAGTTCCATCCTTGATGAGATCGCTGATCCTGTCCACGGAACGCGAAAGCCGTTCCGCCCGGAGCGGCTTCAGCAGGTAGTCGACGGCGGCGAGGTCGAACGCTTCGAGCGCGCAGTCTTCATCTGCGGTGACGAATACGACGGCGGGCGGGCGGGCGCTGCGGGAAATGACGCGTGCGATGTCCAGGCCTGAGAGCGCGGGCATGTGGATATCGAGGAAGACAGCATCCACGGACTCTGTTTCCAGGGTCCGCAGCGCCTGGGCGCCGGATGATGCACGGTGGATGACGCCGATGCGGTCATCCCGGCCCAGCAGGAAGGCGAGCTCTTCCACTGCGGGTAGTTCGTCATCGGCGACGAGCACGTTGATCATGTTTAAAGACTAACCGCAGCGTCAGGCGTCGTGGTCGGGCTGGGATTTGGGCACCCGCATTGTGATCATGGTGCCTTCGCCCGGCGCCGTGTCGATGACAAGCCCGTGCTCGTCGCCGTAGACCTGCCTGAGGCGGGCGTCCACATTGCGGAGTCCCACGTGGTCACCGTCTGTATGTCCGGCGAGCACTGACCGCAGATGTTCCGGGTCCATGCCCACGCCGTCGTCTTCGATGGTCACTTCGGCGAACGCGCCGGAGTCATTCGCGCAAATGGTGATGTGTCCCGGCCCTTCCTTGGCCTCCAAGCCGTGCCGGACGGCGTTTTCCACCAGGGGTTGGAGGCTGAGGAACGGGATGACGGTGCTGAGGACTTCGGGAGCGATCCGAAGGCTCACTTGAACGCGCTCGCCAAACCTGGCCCGTTCCAACAGCAGGTAGCGATCTATGCAGCGTAGTTCCTCCGCTACGGTGGTGAAGTCCCCGTGCCGCCGGAACGAGTACCGGGTGAAATCGGCGAACTCCACCACGAGTTCCCTGGCCCTTGCTGGATCGGTGTTGATGAAAGAGGCTATGGCGTTCAACGAGTTGTAGATGAAGTGCGGACTGATCTGCGCGCGAAGTGCCCGGACCTCGGCTTCCATGAGGAGGGTGCGCGAAGATTCCAGCTCTGCCAGCTCCAACTGCGCGGCAATCCAGTCGGCCACTTCGCTGGTGGCCCTCACCAGCCCGGCCCCCGCCGCAGGGGCCAGTGCGGCCACGGAGCCAACCACCTTGGATCCGGCCCGGATGGGTGCGATCACAGCGCTGAAGTCGTGGTGTCCATGGTCGGAGGTGGCAGGGTAACCGGCCCGGGGAACCACTACCGTGCGCCCCGTGGTCAGAACTTCCGCCGCGAGCCGCATCAGTGTGGGCCGGAGTTCCTCGGCGGCGCCGTCCCAGGCGAGCACTGAGTCCGTGTCCGTGATGGCCAACGCGTCGCAGCCCAGAAGGACCCGCAGTTGCTTGCTCGCCTTGGCTGCTCCGGCGGGGTGGAGGCCGCCGCGAAGGTGCTGCCCGGCCCGGGAAGCTGCATGGAGTGTGGTGTAGGTTGCGCGCTCGGCGTCCGTGCCCAGATCCCTGAAGGAACGGATCACCTTGAGGCCAACGCCCACCACGACGGCGACTGCCAGGGCGATCACGGCGATCGCGGCTGCGGTGAAGAGCGGGGAATCAGGCATGAGGCCAGCGTAGCCGGATGCGCCTCCGCGGCCGGCCGGTTGCCCCGGTTGGTCACTCCCAGGTGCCGTTTGGCGCAGCATCATAACCGCTGAGCGACGGCGGTCGGCGATCCTCTGGATCAGGTACAGCACCGCGTTCGATAGTGATTGCAGTCACATTGGCAAGGCGCGTGGAGCTGATGTGGACACATCACAATCAGGAGGAACCATGGGTAATGAGGCCCAACCCCAGGACGCAACAGCGTCCGTGGACTTCCAGGAAGTCCAGCAGACGGAACGGTTCAAGACACTGCGCAAGCGGCACCGGAGCTTTGTCTTCCCGATGGCAGTTGTATTCCTGCTTTGGTATTTCGCTTACGTCCTCTTGGCCGCCTACGCAGTGGACTTCATGTCCATCAAAGTGTGGGGCAATATCAACGTCGGCCTGATTCTGGGCCTGCTGCAGTTCGCCACCACCTTCGGCATTACGGCTTGGTACGTGAGTTACTCCAACAGGAAGCTGGACCCCATTGCTGCTGAAATCCGCAACGAGATCGAGGGCCACGAATTCGATAAGGACGGCAATGTGAACAGCGGGGTAACCAAATGAACACCATGGTCCCGGCGGCAGTGAACGTCGAAGCCCTCAAAGACACCACCCTGTTGAATATGGGCATTTTCGCCCTGTTCGTGGCGGTCACCATGGTGATCGTCTTCCGAGCCAGCCGGAACAATAAAACCGCGGCGGACTACTACGCTGCCGGGCGCTCATTCACCGGCTCCCAAAACGGCACGGCAATTGCCGGCGACTACCTCTCCGCCGCCTCGTTCCTAGGTATCACCGGCGCCATTGCCATCAACGGCTACGACGGTTTCCTTTACTCCATAGGCTTTCTGGTTGCTTGGCTCGTCGCGCTGCTGCTGGTGGCTGAACTGCTCCGCAACACCGGCAAGTTCACCATGGCCGATGTGCTGTCCTTCCGGCTCCGCCAGCGCCCTGTGCGCATTGCGGCAGCACTGTCCACGCTGGCGGTTTGCTTCTTCTATCTCCTCGCCCAAATGGCGGGCGCGGGCAGCCTAATTTCGCTCCTGCTGGGCATCAGCGACTGGGGCGGACAAGCCCTGGTGATCATGGTCGTCGGCGCCCTGATGATCATGTACGTTCTGATTGGCGGCATGAAGGGCACCACCTGGGTACAGATCATCAAGGCAATCCTGCTGATCGCCGGTGCCGCAGTCATGACGGCCATGGTGCTCGCCATCTACGGCTTCAACCTGTCCAGCCTGCTTGGCTCTGCAGCCGAGGCCGCCAACAACCCGGCCATCCTGAACCCGGGACTGCAGTACGGCAAGACCGAAACGTCCAAGCTCGACTTCATGTCACTTGGCCTCGCCCTGGTCCTGGGAACGGCGGCGCTCCCGCACGTGCTGATGCGCTTCTACACCGTCCCCACCGCCAAGGAAGCCCGCAAGTCCGTGGTCTGGGCCATTTGGCTGATCGGCCTCTTCTACTTGTTCACCCTGGTACTGGGCTACGGTGCCGCAGCCCTGGTAGGTGCAGAAACCATCAAGTCCGCACCCGGCGGCGTCAACTCCGCAGCACCCCTGCTGGCCTTCCACTTGGGTGGCCCGCTGCTCCTGGGCTTCATTTCCGCAGTCGCCTTCGCCACCATCCTGGCGGTGGTGGCCGGCCTGACTATCACTGCGGCGGCATCCTTCGCACACGACATCTACGCAAATGTCATTGCCAAGGGCAAAGCCGACGCGGTTACTGAGGTCAAGGTAGCCCGACGCACCGTGGTGGTGATTGGGGTACTTGCCATTCTGGGAGGAATCTTCGCCAACGGTCAGAATGTGGCTTTCCTGGTGGCCCTGGCCTTCGCGGTAGCAGCATCGGCCAACCTGCCCACCATTGTCTACTCCCTGTTCTGGAGGAAGTTCACCACCCAGGGCGCGGTGTGGAGCATGTACGGCGGCCTTGCTGCTGCCATCTTGCTGATCACGTTCTCACCTGTGGTTTCCGGTGCCAAGACCTCCATGATCCCGGGAGCGAACTTCGCCCTCTTCCCGTTGAGCAACCCAGGCATTGTGTCCATCCCGCTGGCCTTCTTCCTCGGCTGGCTCGGAACGGTCCTGGACAAGCGGCGCGAAGATCCCGCCAAGCAGGCGGAGATGGAAGTGCGCTCACTGACCGGCATTGGAGCTGAGAAGGCGGTAGACCACTAGCCTCGTCACGAAAACGCCATCACACGAAGGGCTCCTCTGCAAAGCATTGCAGGGGAGCCCTTTGTTGTGGGCCAAAGACCTATTTTTTCAGGCTCAGCCATTCCTTCAATTGCTCCAGCGGCCAGGTGGTGACGATCCGTTCCTTGGGCACACCCATGGCTTCGGCCCGCTCAGCCCCGTACTGGAGGAAATCGAGCTGGCCGGGTGCATGAGCGTCGCTGTCAATGCTGAACAGGCAGCCGGCGTCCAAGGCCATGGTGATGAGGTTTTCCGGTGGGTCCTGGCGCTCGGGCCTGGAGTTAATTTCGACGGCGACACCCCACTCCGCGCATTCCTTGAAGATTTTGGGGGCATCGAATTCGGATTCGGGCCGGGTGCCCCGTGAGCCTTGGACCAGACGGCCCGTGCAATGCCCCAGCACATTGGTGTGCGGATCACTGATGCCACCCAACATTCGTGTGGTCATGGTCTTTTTGTCTGATCGAAGTTTTGAGTGAACGCTGGCCACCACCACGTCCAGACGGTCCAGCATGTCCGGGGTCTGGTCCAGGGTGCCGTCTTCAAGGATGTCCACTTCAATTCCTTTGAGCAGTCGGAAGCCATCCTGGGAGGCGTTGATGCCGTCCACCACATCCAATTGCTTCTCCAGCCGTTCCACGCTGAGGCCATTGGCGATAGTGAGGTTGGGGGAGTGGTCCGTCAAGGCAAGATACTCGCGGCCGAGGGTGCGCGCGGCGGCAACCATGGCTTCGATGGGGGAGCCGCCGTCGGACCAGTTGCTGTGGCTGTGCAGGTCGCCGCGTAATGCTGCCCGCAGCGTGTCACCTCCGGCGGCCAGCGCTTCATTGCCCCGCTCGCGTAAATCAGCCAAATAGTCGGGAATCCGGCCTTCCATGGCTTGGGTGATGACTTCGGCGCTGCGGTTGCCTACGCCTTTGAGACTGGTGATCCGTCCGGAACCCACGAGTTTCTTGAGGTCCTCGGGCGAAAGCTGCCGTGCGGCGTCGGCTGCTTTCCGAAACGCCTGGACCTTGAAAGTGGGGGCTTGGCTTCGTTCGAGCCAGAAAGAGATTTCGTCGAGCGCCTCAAGGGGATCCATGGCTCCATGATCCACGAACAAGGCGCACCATCAACAGTGGGCAGTGTTGATGGTGCGCCGGTTCGGTCACTGCCAACTAGTGGTGGTGACCCGGATCCAGGGCGGGATTGGAGCCCCGGCCGCTTTCTTCATGGGGTGCCTGGCCATGCTCTCCGTGGGGGACAGCATGCTGGCCCGCCATCGAGGCGGCCAGGCCGGGTGTTGCTACAGAGGCAACAACGACGGCGGCTCCGAACGCGGCTGCCAGAAGCCGCCCGGTCCTTGGCTGGCCGTGGGCGCCGCCGTCGTTGGTCTTGTGCTGCCGCCTCAGCCAGCCAGCCCCGGCAACTGCCATGAGTGTCAGGCCTAGAGCGGCAAAGTGGCTCACATTCAGTGAGCGCTGGGTGCTGATCCCGGCCACCGTCGCTGCAAGGTGGGCAGCAGCAGTCATAGCGAGGACAGGAAGTGCATAGCGGGCAAGGACCAGGGTGTTCCGGTGCAGCCCCCACAGCGACCAAGCCAAGAATGCGAGGCCGCCGGCGAGGGTTGCTACACCGGCCACCACCTGGCCGGGTGTCACCGTTTCCGTTCCGGCGAGGTAGCCTGCAGCGAGGGAAAGCTCAACCATCCCGGCGGCCATTGCCGCGAAGTACACGAACAGAAGGGTCGCTGCGCTGAGCGTGGGGTGATTTTTGCGTTCCATGGCTGTGCAGTCCTCTCGCTTAACAAGCGGTGATCAGATGATGTTCAGACGATTCAGAAGCTGATCAGGCGCGGGCGGACGCTACGGCGGCCTTGTCCTGCGACAGGGCAACGCCCAACAGGACTACGGCGCTGGCAAGGTGCAGGACGTTGTCCGCACCGTTGAGAGCAATGATGTTCAGCGAGGAACCCACCAGGAAGAGTCCAAGGATGCCCACCAGGAGGTAGACGCCACCCACGGCAGTATTGACGCCCTTGGACAGCGTGACGCTGTTCATTCCGGCGTAGAGCAGTGCGGCGCCGATGGCCAGGTGGATGATGTTGTGAAGCGGGTTGACGGCGAAGATGATCAGGTTGGCGCCCTCGGTGGCGAAGAAGCCGATTCCCGAGGTGACAAAGAATCCGAGGACGCCTACCAGGAGGTAGACGGCTCCGAAGATGGTGGCGATCAGGCGATTGGGCGAAGTACGCATGGTCCGAACCTTCCGGTGATGGCCGGAAAATCCGGCCGTCCTGCTGAGCCCCGGTTGGGGCTCTCAAGCAGTGATTCGGACCATATGCGCAGGTGGATGGGTGGTGGACCGGATAAATTCCCGGACGTTCAGGGGCGGAGGCGGATGCTGGTCATTTTGAGGTCGTCGGTGCCTTCGAAAACGTACTGGAGGTCGATTGTCTTGCCGTCGCATTGCAACGTGCCCCCGAGGTTGGCTTTGTTGTTTCCGTTTTCCGAGTTCACGTTGACTGAGTTGTAGTTCGGCTTGCACGAGCTATCCAGGTTCAGGCTGGCGATGCCGTCTAGGAAGGACTGCTTGTCCAGCTCGTCTTTCAAGGGCTGGCTCAGGTAGGTGTCATAGGCCTGCTCTGTTTGGCCCGAGACCACCAGATTAGTGAACTCGTCCGCCAGTGATCTGGCTTTGGACGTCGCATTCCCTACCAGGTTGACCAACAGCAGTACACCCACCACTGCCAGGACGATCACTCCCGCGACGATGCCGAGGACAATCCACAATACTTTCCGGCTCTTCTTCGGGGGCTGCTGACCGTACGGGCCGGGTTGGTACTGCCCGGGCTGGGTTTGGCCTTGGGTATACGCATTCTGTCCGTGGGGGTAGGGGTTTTGTGCGTACGGTTCGTGGCCGGGTGCAGCATAGTGGGGGCCGCCTTGGGGAGAAGCGGACGACGGCGGCTGTTGCCACTGCGGCGACGCCCCGGGCTGTGGGGGATACGGGCCGCCTGTCTGCGGGGGATACCCGGGGCCAGGGGGAACCGGCGGCGGGTTCTGGCCATGGTTGTTCGGCTCGGGTTGGTTGGGTTGTTGCGGGTTGCTCACGGTAGTGCCCCTTTCGGTAGCCTTCGGCAGCGCCACCACCTGGCCGGGGACCTCTGGCCGGCCCCCGATGCGTCCACTTGCATCAAATCGCATGCCGGTTCTGCGGGCAAGTGATGCACCGCCCATTACTGCAGGTGAAGAGTCATTTTCATTCGCCGGAGCGTCTCCCCAGCAGCGGTTGCACCCGGTACGGGATCATCTCCCGCATAGCCAGTGCCGTGTCTGTCCGTTCCACCCCATCACAGCCGAGGATCTTTCCGTTGATGCGGTAGAGGTCCTCCGCGTCCAGGGCAACCACGCGCAATAGCAAGTCCGCGGAGCCGGTCAGGCCGAAGCCTTCAAGGATTTCAGGGATGTCTGCGAGGTCTTCGGAGAGCGAGGCCAGTTTTTGTTGTTGCACATGGACAGTAATGAAGGCGGTGAGCGGGTACCCCAGCGCCGCGGGATTGATGCGCCGCTCGAAGGAGAGAAAGGCGTGTTTCTTCTCCAGTTGTGCCATCCGGGCTTGGACAGTGTTCCTGGACAGGCCCAGCTTCTGCGCCAAGGCCACTACAGTACCTCGGGGATCCTTGGCCATGGCCGAAAGGAGACGGGTATCAGTGCCATCCAAGGGTTGCATAATGCGCAAGATTAGCACGGCCGAGCTTCTCTAAACAGGGCATAATGCTCAACTTCGGCGAGGGTAGTTGTACCCGATGCCCGTTGTGAGTAGGGTCACACTTAACTCCGGCGAAGGTGCCGGAGGGCCGGTCTGCGGCAGGATCACAAGTCCAGCCAGCGCCGACAAAAACGAGCCGGAAGGTTGCGATCACCTGTGTTGACGGATCAGGCAGGCAAGGGAGTGCACCACCACACTCCAAGCCCGGAACATAGTGCACAAATTCCCTTGAGGACTGGCGGAGAGCTGCTCCAGTTGGTGTCGCCCGAGGGCGAACGCATCAGCCATCCAGAATTCGATATCTGGGTCAAGGACATTGGCGACGAACACCTGTGCTCCTTGTACGAGGACATGACAGTCATTCGCCGTATCGATGCGGAGGCCACGGCCCTCCAGCGTCAGGGAGAGCTCGCACTGTGGCCGCCGTTGCTGGGTCAGGAAGCAGCGCAGATCGGCTCAAGCCGCTCGCTCCGGGACGATGACTTCGTTTTCCCCAGCTACCGCGAAAGCGGGGTGGCCTACGTACGTGGCGCCCACCTGTCCGAGATTGCCCGGGTATGGCGCGGAAACGCCTCCTATGGGTGGGATCCAATGCGCATCAACCTAGCGACGCCCCAGATCATTATTGGTTCGCAAAGTCTCCACGCCACCGGCTATGCCATGGGCGTTCAGTTGGATGGTGCCAATACCGCGGTACTTGCCTACTTTGGCGATGGTGCCACGAGTGAAGGCGACGTCAACGAGGCCATGGTCTTCGCAGCGAGCTACCAGGCTCCCGTGGTGTTCTTCTGCCAGAACAACCATTGGGCCATCTCCGAGCCCGTCCGCGTGCAGTCCCACGTCCAGTTGGCTGACAGGCCCACCGGCTTCGGCATCCCCAGTATGAGGGTTGATGGCAATGATGTGCTGGCTGTCATGGCTGCAACCCGTGTGGCGTTGGACCGGGCCCGCAAGGGTGGCGGACCTACATTTATCGAGGCTGTGACATACCGCATGGGTCCGCACACTACCGCCGATGATCCCACCCGGTACCGTGACCCCATCGAATTGGAGGACTGGGCTGCCAAGGACCCCATTCTGAGGCTGCGCAAGCTGCTCGAAGCCAAGGGCTTGCTGACTGACGACGTGGAAGCCAGGGTGAAGTCCAAGGCCGATGCTGTGGCCGCGGAACTGCGATCCAGCTGTATTGATATGCCGGACCCTGAACCGCTGGACGTTTTCAACCACGTTTACAGCACCCCAAACCCTTGGATTGAACGCCAGAGGGACCACTATTCGCGCTACCTGAACAGCTTCAACCAGCCCGCCGAGGAAGGTGCACTCTGATGTCCAAGCTCACTTTTGCCCGGGCCATCAACGCCGGTCTCCGGAAGTCCCTCGAAAACGACCCCAAAGTGGTCCTCATGGGAGAAGACATCGGCTCGCTCGGTGGCGTCTTCCGCGTCACGGACGGGCTGCAGAAAGATTTCGGGAAGCACCGGGTCATCGATTCCCCTCTGGCCGAGTCAGGCATTATCGGCACCGCGGTTGGCTTGGCCTACCGCGGCTACCGGCCGGTGTGCGAGATCCAGTTCGATGGCTTCATCTACCCGGCGTTCGACCAGATTGTCAGCCAGGTAGCCAAGATGCACTACCGTACGCAGGGACGGGTGAAGATGCCCATCACCATTCGTGTTCCTTTTGGTGGCGGCATCGGATCGCCGGAACACCACTCCGAATCACCCGAAGCGTATTTCACGCACACTTCCGGGTTGCGTGTGGTGGCGGTTTCCAACCCGCAGGATGCGTACACGATGATTCAGCAAGCCATTGCCTCCGATGATCCTGTGCTCTACTTCGAGCCTAAGCGCCGCTATCACGACAAGGGCGATGTGGACGAGACCCTTGACCTCTCCACTGCCCTTCCCCTGGATAAGGCTGCCGTGGTGACCGCCGGCTCGGATGTCACGCTGGTGGCCTACGGTCCCCTCGTGAAGACTGCCAAGGATGCTGCCATGGCTGCCGCCGACGAAGGCATCTCGGTGGAAGTCATCGATCTGCGCTCGCTGGCCCCCGTGGATTACCCGGTAGTGGAGGCCTCTGTCCGCAAGACCGGACGCTTGGTGATCACCCACGAGGCGGGGCAGTCCGGTGGCCTGGGCGCCGAGATCGCCGCCAGCATCACGGAGCGCTGCTTCCACTATCTGGAGTCCGCCCCGGTCCGCATCACCGGTTTCGATGTTCCGTACCCCTACTCGAAACTCGAGATGCACCACCTGCCGGATCTGGACAGGATTCTCGACGGCGTGGACCGCGCCCTGGGTCGGCGCAACTCGTTGAGTGGACTGGAAGGATGACCGCCACCATGATCAAGGAATTCAGGCTGCCGGACCTTGGCGAGGGCCTGACCGAATCGGAAATCCTGAGCTGGAAGGTAGCGGTGGGGGACACCGTCACACTGAACCAGGTCATCGCCGAAGTTGAAACCGCCAAGGCAGTTGTGGAGTTACCCTCTCCGTTCGCGGGAGTGGTAGCAGAACTTCATGAGCAGCCCGGCACGGTGGTGGAAGTTGGCAAGCCCATCGTGTCGTTCGAGGTTGACGACGCCGGGTCCTCCAGCGGGCGCAGCTTGCCGGACAGCGGTGACCGGTCTGCTGGTGCTGGATCTGCTGGCGCTCCATCCGCTGGAGTCAGCGTCGCCGTCGAAACATCTGCCAATGGTTCGGCGGCAACCGCCGGCGTTGAAGCAGTGGGGACCCCGGCGAAACGTGAGCCGAACCTGGTGGGGTACGGCGCCGTCGTCGAGCACAGCGGCCGCCCGGCCCGCCGTGCCCGCGGTCACGTTCTGGCCGCGCATTCCGCACCGCCCGCGCATTCCGCACCGCCCGCGCATTCCGCACCGCCCGCGGCTCCGGCGCCAATCGAGCCTGCGGTAGCTCGTCTGGCAGAGGGGGACACTTCCGAACGTCCGCGATCAACCCCGCCGGTGCGAAAACTGGCGCGCGATCTTGGCATTGATCTGAAACTCGTTCCCGGAACCGGCATGGGCGGGCTCATTACCCGCGAGGATGTTCAGAACTTCTCCGGTGCAACGGCAGCCGCAGCCCCGGCCGAAGGCCGGGTTTCTGAGGCAGGGGCTGAGCGCGAAACCCGCACTCCCATAAAGGGAGTCCGAAAGTTCACGGCCGCGGCCATGGTGCAGAGCGCTTTCACTGCGCCGCACGTTACCGAGTTCCTCACGGTGGACGTCACGGCCACCATGGAGTTGCTGGCAAGGTTGAAGGGCAACAAGGCGTTCGAAGGCTACAAGCTCACTCCGCTGACCCTTGCGGCCAAGGCGGTCCTGGTGGCGCTGCGGAACAACCCGTCGCTGAACTCGCGGTGGGATGACGCCAGCCAGGAAATTGTCCAGTTCAACTACGTCAACCTGGGCATAGCGGCCGCCACGCCCCGAGGCCTGACGGTCCCGAACATCAAGGATGCGGACCGGCTTACCCTTCGTGAGCTTTCCACGGCGCTGACTGAACTGACGGATACCGCGCGTGCAGGCAAGACGTCGCCGTCGGAGCTGTCCGGCGGCACCATCTCCATCACCAACATCGGCGTGTTCGGAATCGACGCCGGCACCCCCATCCTGAACCCGGGAGAGGCTGCCATTGTGGCGTTGGGTGCTGTGCGGAAGGCGCCGTGGGTGGTGAATGACCAACTCGCTGTCCGGCAGGTCATGTCACTTAGCCTGTCCTTCGACCACCGCCTGGTGGACGGGGAACAGGGATCGCGATTCCTTGCCGACCTCGGGGCGATCCTTGCCGACCCCGCAATGGTGATGACCATGATCTAGCGGTAACCGAAGCTGCGCCGGCCCATCCCTTTACGAGTGCTTGCAGGAAACTGCAGCTAAGGGGTGGGCCGTCGCGCATTAAGCCTGAACTAAAGCCCGCGTCAGTCTTCGGAGGGTCGGTTCTTCGCTGGCTCGGTCTTCGGTGGCTCAGTCTTCCGTGGGGGTCGTCCGGTTGGAGTGGTACGTGCGCCAGCTGTGCTCCGGTTCAAAACTCAGCAGCCTGCGCGCCTTGTCAATGGACAGCATGGTTTCGTGCTCGCCCAGTTCTTTGAGGACCTCGACGCCGGGAAAGACTTCCGCAGCCAGATCAGCGCTGCTCCGGCTCATCACAGTATCGGCCGCGGCAATGATGAAAGTTTCAAAGCCCGGTTCACCATGTTCCAAGGCCCTGACCACAGCCAGGGCACCGTCGCGGGCATCAATGTAGCCCCACAGATTCCATTTCCGAAGGTTTGCGTCAGAGTCGAAGGACGGGAAGGCATCGTAGTCCTCGGGGTCCATGACGTTGGAGAAGCGCAGCGCCGTGATGCTCAGTTCCGGATCCCATCGTGTGAGCTGGATGGCCATCTGCTCCTCAAGATGCTTGACCAGTGAGTAGGTGCTTTCCGGACGGGCCGCGTACTCCTCATCCACGGGAATGTAGGGAGGTGCGATGTCGAAAGGGAGCCCCAGGACTGTCTGGCTGGAGGCATAGACCACCTTCTTGATGCCTGCCCTTCGTGCCGCTTGAAACACGTTGTACGTGGACACCATGTTGTTCTCGAAAATCGCGGCGTCGGGGGCGAGACCCGGAGCGGGGATGGCGGCCAAGTGAACAATTGCGTCCAAGCCATGGTGCTGGTCGTCCAAGCCCAGGATGACATCCACGACCTGCCCATAGTTGCGCAGATCAACGCTTACGTAGCCCTTCCCGCGGATGCCGGCTCGGTCCATGTTGAGCACCTGGTGGCCGTCCTGCGTGAGCCGCCGAACCACGCTTCTGCCCAGTTTCCCGCTTCCGCCCGTGACAGCAATCCTCATTTACCGCTCCTCGACATTTGTGCTCCTAGACTTTTGGTGCTCCTGGACATTTTGTGCTCCTGGCTATGGGGCCGGACCTAACCCGCGATTCCTCGCCGGTTCAGCAAGGCTTAGGTTTTCCAGCCTAGGTGGCACATCTGTTGAGTGCAGCCCTTAAGGCAGGCCCTGTGAGTCCTAGGAAAACCGGAACAACCCGCGGGCGTGCGTGTTGCCGGAGAACCCACATCAAATCAGAGGCGGCAGTCATCGGGCGGCGGGCGGCGGGCAGTGGGCAGCGAGCAGTAGGCGGTAGTCAGCTGCTAGCGGCGATGATGAAATGAGGGCCCGGTACAGGCTATGCACCGATCGCCCTCCCCAAAGTCCGCGTCAGGCGCCCGTCCCCTCGGGTCAGGCCCCGCACACCGTTTTCAGGCAATCCCGTTCAGGCAGTCCCGTTCAGGCAGTCCCATTGAGCCTATTCAGACAGACCCGCGTGGGGTTGTTGTGGGTTGGGTTTATGTTCGTTGGGGTGTGTGGTGGTGGTTGCGT